>JALFOM010000154.1 GCA_022782265.1 Clostridiales bacterium
TGGACTGCCGCGAGTGCCACGAGCGCTTCCGCGCCGACAAAATCATCGAGGACTACTGCGCCAAGGAGGGTGTAACGCTGCAAAAGCCCATTGACGCCTTCACCCAGGCCGAGATGAAGGACTTCATTGAGGAGCACAACATTCCCTGTCCCACCTGCGGCAAGCACAACTTCACCGACATCCGCCAGTTCAACCTGATGTTCAAGACCTTCCAGGGTGTCACCGAGGACGCGAAGAATACGGTCTACCTGCGGCCTGAGACGGCCCAGGGCATTTTTGTCAACTTCGCCAACGTCCAACGCACCACCCGCCGCAAGCTGCCCTTTGGCATCGGCCAGATCGGCAAGTCCTTCCGGAACGAGATCACCCCGGGCAACTTCATCTTCCGCGTCCGTGAGTTTGAGCAGATGGAGCTGGAGTTCTTCTGCCAGCCGGGCACCGACCTGGAGTGGTTTGACTACTGGCGCAGCTTCTGCCACAAGTTCCTGCTGGACATCGGCCTGAAGGACGAGAACCTGCGGCTCCGTGACCACGACCCTGAGGAGCTGTGCTTCTATTCCAAGGCCACCACGGACTTTGAGTTCCTGTTCCCCTTCGGCTGGGGCGAGCTTTGGGGCGTGGCCGACCGCACGGACTACGACCTGACCCAGCACCAGACCGTCTCCGGCCAGGATC
Organism: Clostridiales bacterium; assembly: GCA_022782265.1. Lineage (GTDB taxonomy): Bacteria > Bacillota > Clostridia > Oscillospirales > Oscillospiraceae > Limivicinus. The sequence continues at coordinate 676 of JALFOM010000154.1, forward strand.
TGACCTATTACGACCAGGAGAAGAACGAGCACTACATCCCCTATGTCATCGAGCCCTCTCTGGGCGTGGAGCGCACCGTCCTCTCCGTCCTGGTGGACGCCTATGACGAGGAGGTTGTGGGCCAGGACAAGAAGGGCAACGACGATGTGCGCACCGTTTTGCACCTGCACCCGGCGCTGGCTCCCTTCAAGTGCGCCATTCTGCCCCTGTCCAAGAAGGAGATTCTCACCGGCCCCGCCATGGAGCTGTATCAGGAGCTGAGCAAGGAGTTCATGTGCGATTACGATGAGACCGGCTCCATCGGCAAGCGCTACCGCCGTGAAGACGAGATCGGCACCCCCTTCTGCATCACCTTCGACTTCAACACCGTGGGCACCGAGACCGACGAGGCCGACCACTGCGTCACCATCCGCGAGCGCGACAGCATGCAGCAGGTGCGCATCCCCATTTCTGAGGTCAAGAGCTACATTACCGAGCGCATTAAGTTTTAAAAAAGATAAAGAATCTGCGGAAGGGTGATTGGAAATGAAAGATGGATTTATCAAAGTCGCCGCCGCCTCCCCTGTTATCAAGGTGGCCGACGCGGAATATAACGCGGACCGGGTGATCGAATGCATCCGGGACGCCGGGGAAAAGGGGGTAAAGCTCCTGGTATTTCCCGAGCTTACCCTCACCGGCTGCACCTGCTACGACCTGATCGGCCATAAGGTGCTCCTTGAGGGGGCAAAGAAGGCCCTGCTCCGGGTGGTAAAGGCCACGGAGGGCACGGATATGCTGGTTTTCGTGGGCCTGCCCTTTGCCGCCGGCAGCCGGCTTTACAGCTGCGCCGCCGTCATCTCCGCCGGAGAGCTGCTGGCCCTTGTCCCCAGGGAGAATGTAAAAAACAGTCCCTTTGCCCGCCCTGACAAGGACGGGATTGAGGTGGAGCTGGGCGAGCTGTCCGCTCTGCTGTCCACCGACTGCCTGTTTGACTGCCCCGCCCTGCCCGGCCTGCGGGTGGCGGTGGAGCTGGGCGCGGACATGGACGCCATTGTTCCCCCTGCTGTGCGCCACGCTGTGGCGGGCGCCACGGTCATTGCCCAGATGGCCTCCTTCCCCGAGACCGTCTATTCCGCCAAAGAGGCGGAGCTGAAGATCCGCGCCCAGTCGGAGCGGCTCTGCTGCGGCATGGTGCTGGCCGCCCCGGGCAAGGGCGAGTCCTCCACCGACAACGTCTACTCCGGCCTCTGCCTGGTGGCGGAAAACGGCGTTGTGCTCTCCTCCGACGAAAAGGAGGACAGTCTCGCTCTCAGCGAGATCGACGTGGACTACCTGATGAACCTGCGCCGCCAGAGCGGCGAGTTTGAGAGCGGCGATCTGCCCCACTATGTCTGCGTCTGGGACTGCGCGGCGGAGGAGACCGTTCTGACCCGGCCCTTCTCCAAGCACCCCCATCTGCCCGAAAAGGCAGAGGATCTGCCGGACTACTGCCGCCGTATGCTGGACATCCAGGTGTCCGGTCTGGTCAAGCGCATGAAGTACGCCGGCCTTGACCACTGCGTGGTGGGCATCTCCGGCGGCTCCGACTCCACCCTGACCGTAATGGTCTGCGCCATGGCCATGAAGCGCATGGGCCTGCCCTCCACCAACGTGGTGGCCTGCACCCTGCCCTGCTTCGGCACCTCCTCCCGCACCAAGTCCAACGCCATCATCGTGGCCGAGCAGTGCGGCGCGGAGGTCCGGGTCATCGACATCGGCAAGTCCGTCTACCAGCACTTTGACGATATCGGCCACGCCCATGACGATTACAGCATCGCATTTGAAAATGCCCAGGCCCGTGAGCGTACCCAGGTGCTGATGGACATCGCCAACAAGGTCAACGGCCTGGATGTGGGCACCGAGGATCTGAGCGAGTTTATCGACGGCTGGTGCACCTTCAACGGCGACCACACCAGCATGTACGATGTGAACCTGGGTCTGACCAAGACCCAGGTCCGGGCAAACCTGCGCTTCATCGCCGAGCGCACTGAGGACAAGACCCTGGCCGCCGCCCTGTGGGACGTGCTGGACTGCCCCGTCACCCCGGAGCTGCTGCCCATCCACGACGACAAGATCGAGCAGAAGAGTGAGGACGCCGTGGGCTCCTACAGTCTGCAGGACTTCTTCACCCACAAGATGCTGATCTGCGGCTTTGACCCGAAAAAGACTCTGCGTCTGGCAAAGATCGCCTATCACGAGGAGTTTACCGACGAGGAGCTGATCCGCTGGCTCAAGAGCTACTGCACCCGTCTCTTTACCCAGCAGTTCAAGCGCTCCTGCCTGATGGACGGCCCCGCGGTGGAGGCCTTCACCGTCTCCCCCCGCACCGGCTTCCTCATCCCCTCTGACGGAGAGAGTGCCCTGTTTATCCGTCAGCTGGAAGAGCTGGAATAAACCGAATTGCAAAAAATCCGCTGCTATTTTGGCAGCGGATTTTTTGCGTTCATATTGTCCGGAAGCTGTACTCCACATATTTATGGAAGAGCTCTCCCGCGCGCAGTACAGGGGACGGGAACTCCGGGTGGTTGGGGCTGTCCGGGTAAAATTCCGGCTCCACGGCAAAGCCCCGGTTTTTGCCGAAGGGCGCGCCCAGGCCTCCGCCGGTGTAGAGCTGAATGGCAGGGTAGTCCGTCCGGACGCTCATGGTCACATCCCCGGCCGTGGCCGTGCAGGCGTCCTCGCCGCGGAGAACAAAGCAGTGGTCGAAATCTCCGCCCAGGGGCCGGGGTGAGGAAAAGTCAAATCTCCCCTCTGCGGGACATATTCTACCTGTGGGGATCAGTCCCTCGCCTGTTTCCAGCCAGCCACCGCAGTTCATCTGAAACACCGTGTCCAGTATGCTGTCCGCGCCGTCCAGGTTGAAATACATATGGGTGGTGGGGGCAAACAGGGTGTCCGCGTCGCTCTCCCCCTCAAAATCCAGCCGCAGGGTGCCGCCTGATACGCTGTAGGTCACGGCGGCGCGCAGGTTTCCCGGAAAGCCGTTGTCTCCGTTGGGGGAGAAAAGGGTAAAGCGGACGCTGTTTTCGCCCAGGATATCCGCCTGCCAGTGGCGCCGGTCAAAGGCGTTGGGGCCGCCGTGGAGCTGGTTTTCCCCCTCATTTTTCGTCAGGCTATAGTGTATACCGTTCAGATCAAAGGCCGCGCCGCCGATGCGGTTTGCGTACCGGCCCACCAGCGCGCCGATATACGCGCTCCCTTCAAGATATTCCCGGGCCGTGCCGTATTGCAGCAAAAGCTGGCGGCCCTCCAGCATGATTCCTGTGACCGTCGCCCCCAGAGCCATCACGCTCACCTGCAGGGTACCGGAATCGATGAGGTATTCCTCCTCACCGCAAAAGTCTCTTTTGATAACCATACGTTCTCACCTCCGGGAAAGCATAACGTACAAACGGAAAAAAAGCAAGCAATAACGCGCTTTTACGATATTTTTTTAACCCTTGTTAATCCCCGTGCCATAGTGTATAATGTAATCAGCCAAACCCGGTCAAAAACAATTTTATAAGGAGGTCACTATGCTGCAAAACGAGTACCTGAAAAGAGTTTATGAAGAGGTCCAGCGCCGTGACAGTCACGAGCCGGAGTTTCTTCAGGCAGTTCTGGAGGTTTTTGAATCTCTGGAGCTTGTGGTCGACAAGCACCCCGAGTGGGAAAAAGCGGGCCTGATCGAGCGTTTCGTCGAGCCGGAGCGCGTCGTGGAGTTCCGTGTCCCCTGGGTGGACGACAACGGCAATACCCGTGTCAACCGTGGTTATCGTGTACAGTACAATTCCGCAATCGGCCCCTACAAGGGCGGTCTCCGTTTCCACCCCTCAGTAAATCTCTCCGTAATCAAGTTCCTGGGCTTTGAGCAGATTCTGAAAAACTCCCTTACCACCCTGCCCATGGGCGGCGGCAAGGGCGGCTCCGACTTTGACCCCAAAGGCAAGTCTGACGGCGAGGTCATGCGCTTCTGCCAGAGCTTTATGACCGAGCTTTACCGGCATATCGGCCAATTCACCGACACGCCCGCCGGCGACATCGGCGTGGGCGCCCGTGAAGTGGGCTATATGTTCGGCCAGTACAAGCGCATTGTCGACCGTTTCGACGGCGGCGTCATCACCGGCAAGGGCCTGACCTTCGGCGGCTCTCTGGCCCGTACCCAGGCCACCGGCTACGGCCTGTGCTACTTCGGCGCGGAAGCCCTGAAGCACCTGAAGGGCGAGAGCTACGCGGGCAAGACCGTTGTGGTCTCCGGCTCCGGCAACGTGGCCCAGTACGCCGCGGAAAAATGCACCCAGCTGGGCGGCAAGGTTGTGGCCATGAGCGACTCTCAGGGCTACATCTACGACCCCAGAGGCATCGACCTGAAGAAGCTTTTCGACATCAAGCAGCGCCGCCGCGCCCGCATCAGCGTGTACGCGGACGAGGTCCCCGGCTCCGAGTACCACGAGGGCTGCCGCAACATCTGGAACGTAAAGTGCGACATCGCCATGCCCTGCGCCTCCCAGAACGAGATGGACGCAGAGGGCGCAAAGGCCCTGATCGCCAACGGTGCAATCGCCGTGTTTGAGGGCGCGAACATGCCCCTTACCCCCGAAGCCATCGCGCTGGTACAGGGCAGCGGTCTGCTCTACAGCCCCGGCAAGGCCTCCAACGCCGGCGGCGTGGCCACCTCCGGTCTGGAGATGAGCCAGAACTCCATCCGCATGAGCTGGAGCTTTGAGGAAGTGGACGAAAAGCTGCAAGGCATCATGAAGAACATCTACAAGGCCTGCTACGACGCCTCCGTAGAGTGCGGCCGTCCCGGCGACCTGATGGTGGGCGCCAATGTGGCCGGCTTCCTGAAGGTGGCCGAGGCCATGATGGCCCAGGGCGTTGTATAAGCGCAAATCCGAAACATAACAAAAACTGCCGCAGGAAAACCTGCGGCAGTTTTTATGCATTTCATCCCACCACCGGCGGCCGTCCGGCGGCGTCAAAGACCTGATCCACGTCGAAAAACAGCTGGTTGAGGATATCCCGGTAATAGGTCATGGAATACCCGCCGATCTCGATGCGGGACATGAGGGCGTAATCCGGGTTCAGTTCGTTATACACCTTGCTGTCCACGGTGCAGTAGATTTCAAAGCCCGCGTCCAGGATGCACTGCAAAGCGGGCTGCTGCACCCGGTAGCCGAAGGGCGCGATAAAGAGTCTGGTCTCCCCGATGCAGGGCACCACATGGTCCACCCACTTGTTGATATCGTAGCTGATCTTTTCCACCGAGCAGCCCGGGCCGTAGAAGTTGTTCACCCGGTTGTGGGTGTAGCTGTGGCTGGCAAAGTTCCAGCCGTCCGCCTTCAGCGCGGCGGCCACGGTGCGGATCTGTTCGGCCTGCTCCGGCTCATCGTAGTCATAGCCGAAGGCGCCCTGAAAGCCGGTCAGGGCGATGGTGCCCTTGTGCCCCCGGTAGGAAAAGTCCGGGTGCTGCTCCACGAAGGCGTCCACCACGCCCATCACGTCCCCGTCCGGCACAATGTCCACGCCGCCCTGAGGATTATTCACCCGGTACATCAGCTCTCCGTTTTCATCCACGAAAAGCTGCTGGGCAAAGCCGTCGCCGTAGGCATAGGCCACGTCGTCCACAGACAGGATCAGGGGCGTTTTCCCCGGCGGCAGCAGGATGGGCTTTCGCTGCATACCGCTGTCCGTCATCTCCCACAGCGCATCCAGATCATAGAGCACATAGCCCCGCTCATAGAGCTGGGGCAGGATCTTTTCCAGCTCCGCCTTTTCGGAAAAGCCGGAATTGTAGCCCCCCATGGGGGTGACTTTGTCGGTGAACACCAGCTCGGGATAGACGATCAGGCTATGGAAAAAAATATGGGGAACATCGCCGGTATAATCCACAAGACTGTCCTTCTCCGCCCGGATAGCGGCAAGCTCCGCCTCCACCTGCTCATTTACGATTTCTTCGTCGCTGAGGGCCGCGATAGCCTCATCATAAAAATACTGCTGCCGCAGCTCTTCCGCCCGGGCGATGGCCTCTGCCCGCCGGGCGTTCAGCTCCTCCTGTCTCGCCTGCTCGGCTGCCGCCTCCTCCGGGTCCGGGGCAGGCGTGGCCGTCTCTTTCCCCGGCGGCTCGGGCAGATCCATCTGCGCCAGTTTTTCTGTGAACGCACAGCCGCTCAGCAGCGCCAAAAGCAGGGCCGCCGCCAGCATGACATACAGTTTTTTCATTTTTTAATCCTCTTTTTTCGCGGCGAGCTTAAAGGTGAACACAATGGTGGTGATGGACAGGGCCGCCGCTGTTGCCACGATGGCCACGGCAAAATTCAGCCAGGACAGATTGCGCACCAGGAACACCGCCGCCAGAGCCGCCACATCCACAAGCATGTGGACAAGATTGGAAGCCATAATGGCGTTGGTGCTCTGTTTTGCAATGCATTTTTTTGTCACAAAAGCGTTTAACAGCGCCGCCAGAAATCCCCAAACCAGGCCTGCCAGCGCACTGATTATATAAATCATCGCTTATTCCCTTCCTTTTCCGGTCATACACGAAAAGCAAAACGCTCCGTTGATTTTATCTTACCATGCTTTCCCTGTAATGTCAAAAATGGTTTTTCACAAGTTTACCATGCAGCATTTGGTCCGTTTTTTCGGCCCTGATTTGCAGACAATAAGCTCGAGGTGATAAAAAATGAGTCCCAAAGAACTGCTCTATATTGAAGACGCCCTTGAGCACACCCAGTATCTGATGAATCAGTGCCGCACCGCGGCCAATCAGCTCTCCGACCCTGTGCTGCGCCAGCAGGCCCAGCAGCTGGTCAATTCCAATCAGCAGCTGTTCACCCAGTTTTACAACCTGATTTAAGGAGGGAAAAGCCATGAACGACAAAGACATTATGGAGGGCATACTGCTCACCACCAAAGGCGTATGCGACCTGTATCTGCACGGCTCCATCGAGTCCGCCACGCCCAACGTGCACCAGGCCTTCAACACCGCGCTGAACGACGCGCTGTGCATGGAAAACAGCATCTACAAGCAGATGTCCGACCACGGCTGGTACACCGCCCAGCAGGCTCAGCCCCAGAGCATCCAGCAGGTAAAGCAGAAGTTTTCCGCCATGGGTTAAATGTTAATGGCCGCCGGGTCGACCCGGCGGCCATTTTCCTTTTTCACCCGATGACAATGACATCTCCGCCCTCTTCCGGAGGAGGCGTCTCAGGGATCTCCGGGGACTCCGGCGGTTCGGGCTCCTGGGAGGGCTCCGGCGGAACGGGCGTCACCTCCGGGGTTTCGCTCTCCGCGGGGGGCTCCACCGGCTCCGGCTCAGGCGTGGCCGAAGGTTCCGGCTCCGGTGAGGCGCTGGAGGCAGGCGCGGCGCTGTAATACCAGGCGCCCCGCAGGTTTCCGCTGGTGCTCAGAACGGTGCCGCCGGACTTATATACCACGTCCAGATTGGACGCCGTCACCGTGGCGTTGTAGGGATTCAGGCACTGGTTGATCATCTCCAGCCAGGGTTCAAGCTCCACAAAGGTGTAGCTCAGGCCATAAACCATGTCCGGGGTATTGGGCATGGTGTGGAAATTCACGTTCTCGCTGCTGCACATCAGGGCCTGCCGCAGGAAGAAGGCGATGTTCGCGGCGGACAGGTCGGTGTCCATATTCTTTGCCAGCAGACTGACCACCTGGGAGATGTTAGGAATATTTCCCAGGCTGATAAACTGGGAGGCGACGGCTTTCAGAAATTTCTGCTGTGTCTCAATGCGGCCCAAATCACCGTTGGCGTAGCCGCTGCGGTAGCGCACCACACCCATGGCCTGCTGCCCGTTCAGGCACTGATAGCCCTGATCGATATGGATGTACAGGTTCTGGCCCGGGTCTTCATAGTGCATGGCCTGGGGCACGTCAAACCAGATGCCGCCCATCAGGTCCACCACGTCCACGAACACGTTCAGGTCGATCACCGCATAGCAGTCCACGTCGAAGCCGATCAGGTTTCTGATCTGGGCCTTCAGCCCGTCGATGGCCACACCGCCGGAGTTGGCAGTCCCGGCGTAGACCGCGTTGATCTTTCTCACGTTCCAGTCCAGATTGACAAGGGTGTCCCGGGGGATGCTCACAAAGTCCATGGTATGGTTCACGGTGTCCAGGCGGCCCACAATGATGGTATCGGTGTTGCCGTTTCCATCGTCATTGCCCACCAGCAGGATGGTATAGCTGTCCTGCTGCCGGTCGGGGCTGACGGCCTCAACTTCGCTGTCCGTATCCTTTTCAACGGATATGGCCTTGGGTGCCTCCGGCTCCACGTCAGGAGCCTTTTCCCACAGCATATATACG
>JALFOM010000155.1 GCA_022782265.1 Clostridiales bacterium
GATGCAGAATGAGGGCCGCCGCATTCTCCACCTGCCGGAGCTGAAGGTCACCTGTACCTGCGTCCGCGTGCCGGTTATGCGTTCCCACTCTATCGCCGTCACGGTCCGCACGGAGCGGCCTGTTTCCGTACAGGAGGCAAACGACGCTATCCGCAGCTATCCCGGCTGCCGTCTGATTGAGGACTATGAGGGCCGCAACTACCCCACTCCGCTGGACACCAGCAACCAGGATCTGGTCTGGGTGGGCCGTGTCCGCCGGGATCTGACCGACGACAACGCCCTGACGCTCTGGTGCTGCGGCGACCAGATCAGAAAAGGCGCCGCCAGCAACGCCGTGCAGATCCTCAAGCGCATGATCGAAAGCTGACAATACAGATGACAAATGCCCGGAAGCTTCCCGGGCATTTTCTTTTGTCTTTACATTCCGGTTGTTTTGTACAATTTTCTGTATTTTTTCGGTTTTCTATGGGATTTATCATAAAAATGCGTGACTTTTCCGCTGTTCTGTGATATCCTTGACAAAGAGGAAGAAACCAAAAATTGAAGGGAGACACTATGGTTACGAACAAAGAGAATCTATTCAAGCTCGGCAAGAAAATGACCGACAGGATCCCCTATAAGCTCGGCCTCAAGCCCATGACGGAGGACTGCCCCGAATATTGGGGCATGGCAAACGTCCTCACCGACGAGATGGTAGAGGTCGCGCTCACCATGAAGCAGCGCACACCCACCTCCCTCCAGGAGTTTGTGGAGCGCACCGGCAAGGATGAGCAGCATCTGGAGGCGCTGCTCCAGGAGATGGCTACCGTTGGCTTGCTGGAATATGGCTGGGAGGGCAAGGAGCACACCCGCGAAAACAAGCGCTACATACTCCCCCTCTTCGTCCCCGGCGCGGCGGAGCTGTTCAACATGAACAACAAGGTGGTGTCGGAGCACCCCGAGGTCTGCGACTTCTTCGAGCGCATGACCCGGCTGCCCCTTGAGGGTCTGACCGAAATGATCCCTCCCGGCGGCGCCGGTGTGGGTATGCATGTGATCCCGGTGGAAAAGGCCATCCCCGCCCAGGCCCAGTCTCTCAGCATTGAGCATATCTCCCACTGGCTGAAAAAATATGAGGGGCACATCGGCGTGGGCGTCTGCTCCTGCCGCCGTGCCCAGAGCGTCCGGGGCGAAGGCTCCGGCGACGTGGAGAGCGAATGGTGCATCGGTGTGGGCGACTTTGCCGACTATGTGAATGAGGTGGGCACCGGCCGCCCCATCAGCTATGAAGAGGCCATGGAGATCCTCCAGAAGGCGGAGGATAACGGCTACGTCCACCAGATTACCAACATTGACGGTGAGAACAAGATCTTCGCCATCTGCAACTGCGCCCCCGGCGTGTGCTACGCTCTGCGCACCTCCCAGCTCTTTAACACCCCCAATATGTCCAGAAGCGCCTATATCGCCCATGTGGACAAGGAAAACTGCGTGGCCTGCGGCAAGTGCGTGGAGGTCTGCCCTGCCGGCGCGGTCAAGTTGGGTCAGAAGCTCTGCACCAAGGAAGGACCCGTGGTCTACCCCAAGCAGGAGCTGCCAGACGCCGTAAAGTGGGGCAAAGAAAAGTGGAACGAGAATTACCGGGACGATAACCGCATCAACTGCCACCAGACCGGCACCGCTCCCTGCAAGACCAAGTGCCCCGCCCATATCGCCGTTCAGGGCTACATCAAAATGGCTGCCCAGGGCCGGTATATGGACGCGCTGAGGCTCATTAAGCAGGATAACCCCTTCCCCGCCGTCTGCGGCAGCATCTGCAACCGCCAGTGCGAGGACGCCTGCACCCGGGGCAGCATCGACCGGGCCGTGGCCATTGACGAAATCAAGAAATTCATCGCCGAGCAGGAGCTGCACGCCGAAAAGCGCTATATTCCCAAGGTCATCTCCAAGCGGAGCGAAAACGAGCCCTATAAAGAAAAGATCGCCGTCATCGGTGCCGGTCCCGCCGGTATGAGCTGTGCCTATTACCTGGCCAATATGAGCTACCCCGTCACCGTGTTCGACAAGAACCCTGTCCCCGGCGGTATGCTGACCCTGGGCATTCCCAGCTTCCGTCTGGAAAAGGACGTGGTCAACGCCGAGATCGAAGTGCTGAAAGAGATGGGCGTGGAGTTCAAATGCGGCGTGGAAGTCGGCAAGGACGTCACCATCGACGAGCTGCGGCAGCAGGGCTATAAGGGCTTTTATCTGGCCATCGGCGCGCAGAAATCCGCCCCCATCGGTGTTCCGGGGGAGGAGCTTCAGGGCGTTTACGGCGGCGTTGATTTCCTGCGCCGGGTCAATCTGGGTGAAAAGCCGGAGATCGGCGAAAAGTGCGCTGTCATCGGCGGCGGCAATGTGGCCATGGACGTGTGCCGCACGGCCCTGCGCCTTGGCGCGAAGGACACCTTCATCATCTACCGCCGCGGTCAGGAGGAAATGCCCGCCGATAAAGACGAGGTGGCTGAGGCCATGGAAGAGGGCGTACAGTTCCGTTTCCTCTGCGCCCCTGCTGAAATTCTCGGCACAGACGGCAAAGTCAGCGGCCTGAAAGTGGAAAAGATGGCCCTGGGCGAGCCGGATGAGAAAGGCCGCAGAAAGCCCGTGGGCACCGGCGAGTTTGAGATGATAGAGGTCAGCAGCGTCATCGGCGCCATCGGTCAGAAGGTGGATCTGGGCGGCATCGCGCCCGAGGGCATGACTTTCAATCCCAACGGAACCGTTATTGCCGAAGCGCTGACCTATCAGACCGCTCAGCCGGACATCTTTGCCGGCGGCGACGTGGTGACCGGGCCCAAGTTTGCCATCGACGCCATTGCCGCAGGCCATGAGGCCGCCATCTCCCTGCACCGCTTTGTCCATAAGGGACAGAGCCTTACCCTGGCCCGTAACCGCCGCGACTTTATCCAGCTGGACAAGGAAAATCTGGCCATCCCCGTGGAGAGCTTTGACAATGCCCAGCGCCAGGTCGCCGGCCATGACAAGGCCAAGGCAAAGACCTTTGCCAACGACCGCGTAACCTTCACCGAAGAGCAGGTGAAGAAGGAAGCCGCCCGCTGTCTGGGCTGCGGTGCCAGCATCGTGGATAGCAACCGTTGCATTGGCTGCGGTCTCTGCACCACCAAGTGCGAGTTTGACGCCATCCATCTCAGCCGTGACATGCCCGAAGCCAGCAGAATGGTCAAGGCAGAGGATAAGCTGAAAGCCATCGCGCCTTACATGGTAAAGCGGCAGATCAAAATTCTGAGGAACAGGAATAAGTAATGCATGAATTAGGCACCATCGTCTATGTGATCGAGACGATAGAGAAGCTGGCCGAGGAAGAGAAGCTGACCAAGGTCGGATCCATCACGCTGGAGGTGGGAGAGGTCAGCGGCATTGTTCCGGGATATCTCAGCGACTTTTGGCTCTACGCCCGGAGGAAATCCGCGCTTTTGAAGGAGACAGAGCTGAAAATCGAGAACATCGAAGCCGTCACCTACTGCCAGAGCTGCAAAAAGACCTATGAGACGGTGACCTACGGCAAAGAGTGTCCCTACTGTCACAGCGGCAATACCTTTCTTGTCACCGGAAACCAGTTCAACATCAAGGAAATCGAAGCCATGTAGCCAAAAGCTCCGCCGAATCTCCGGCGGAGCTTTATTGCCTTTATCCGCTGAAAGAATAGCTCCACACCGCTCTGATCTGCGGCAGGAGGACATCCATCGTCCAGCTCTTTTCACTTCTCTCTATGCTGTTGGGGTCATTGAGGACGATATTCCCCTGCTCGTCCAGGCCGGTCAGCACAATAAAGTGCCCGGAAGTGGTAAAGTCGCCGGGCCACATGGAGCAGATCAGCACTTTTCCGCCGGAAAGCGCGCCCACAATGGTGTCATAGCCCGGCTCTACGGTCTCCACTTGCAGACCATAGCTTTCCGCGCCTTTGGTCATCAAATCCCAGGAGGTGCCTTCTCCGGGTATGTAGTAGCCCATCTCCTCAGAATATTGCGCTACCTGATAAGGGTTTGCCTCTGTGTTCCCGGTCAAGCCACAGACTACCATGGAGAGGCTGGTTGGTCCGCAGGCGTTCACCGCGAAGAAATTGCTGCCGTATGTTTTATATCCCCATCGCTGGTCCCACTGGATAAAGAGCGGTATACGCCCCATGCTCACTTCGCCAGACACGTCCATGTCAAAATCTTTGTTTTTCTTCCAGGGGTAGGCGTTGACAAAATCCGCTGTCTCCGGGTACTTGTCCTTCAGCTCCAGCAGCGCGTCCGGGATCTCCATAACGTTTTTTACCGCAGCTGCGCCGCAAAGAAGCAGGAGCCCTGCCAGCATAATAGCCGCTGTGCGGAGAAGTCCTCCCCTTTTTCGCTTCACAACAGCAGGGTTTTCCCTTGCCCGTTCCCGGCGTTCTTCTGCGCTGTGTTTGATACCTTTGGCGATTTTCCCCAGCAGCCACAGAAAAAGCCTGAGCACAAGATAAGCCGCCAGGATGAACACAGTCTCTTCCCTGTCCAAAGAAAACCAGGTGCATAGGAGCAGAATCCCTGCCAGAAGCGCCGCATTGATCAGCAGGCGCAGAAACCATTTCAGTGTCTTTCCCGTTTTTGTCATTTTTGTCCCTTCCTTTGTCCTCAATCAAACTTTCTGTATGGATGATAGCAGAGCTCTGCATACTTTCAGCCAATTTTATATGTACAAACTGTGAACAAATAATCCCCATCCGAAGATGGGGATTTGATGAGAAATATTGCGATTATTCTGTTCTCAGGGCCTCAACCGGGTCTTTCTTGGCGGCGATGCCTGAGGGGATCAGGCCGGCCACAAAGGTGAGGACCATGCTGATGATCACCAGACCCACAGCGCCCTTCCAGGGCAGCGCCGCGTTGAGGGAATAGATGTCCGTCAGGTCGTGGACGATCATGTTGATGGGGATATTCAAAAGCAGGGTCATCAGAATGCCGATAGCTCCGGCGGAAAAGCCGATAATCAGCGTCTCGGCGTTAAAGACCCGGGAAACGTCCTTCTTGGACGCGCCGATGGCGCGGAGAATGCCGATCTCCTTTGTGCGCTCCAGAACGCTGATATAGGTGATGATGCCGATCATAATGGAGGACACCACCAGAGAGATGGCCACAAAGGCGATCAGCACATAGCTGATAACATTGATGATGGTGGTGATGGAGCTCATCAGCATGGCCACCACATCGGTATAGCTGATCTGGTCCTCGTCAGACACCTTGTCGTTGTAATGCTCTATGGCCCCGGCCACCATGTCCTTGTCCTCAAAGGTAGAGGCGTAGATATTGATGGTGCTGGGGCTTTCCAGGTCCACATAGCCCAGCTTTTTCATGGTGTCCTTATAACTGCTCTCGGAAAAGACCGGAGGCATGGCGTTTTCATAGATCCAGAGATAGTCGTCCTCTTCCAGCACAAGCAGGCCGAACTCCTCCGCCAGCTGCTCGTCCGTCAGATTCCGGTAGAGCTGCGACATCTGGACGGCGTACTGCTCCTTCACCTGCTGGCCGATCATCTGGCCCACATAGTCAAACAGGGTCTCGTCATCCATCTGCCCCAGCATGGAGGCATACTCCGGATAGTAATCCAGCACCATTTTCTCAATATCGCTCCTGCTGGTGCTCTCCAGCTGCTCGTCCACCAGCTCCTGGACATACTCATCGGTGGGATTGCACATGTATTCCACATAGATGTCCGCAAGCTGCTCTGCGTCAGCGGCGTCGATATAGTCTCTGGCCGCCTGGGCCTTGCGGCTGTGAGTCAGGGCCTCGTCCTCCCGGTCAAGGAAGGGCAGACCGGTGAATACCTCATGCTCGGGGTCCTCAAGCTGGCGCTTTACCAGCTCCTTTGTCTCCGCCTGATGCACCACATACTCCACCAGGTCGTGGGTATAGCCGATAGCGCCGCTCATCATGCCGGAGACGGAGTCGCTGTTCTGGCGGATAATGCCCACGATCTTTATTTCCAATCCGTTATTGTACAGCGTGCGCAGGCCCAGCTCCTCATCCGCCAGATTGATATACTCCCCGCTCTCCTCGTCAAGCTGATACTGATCGGCGGGGAAAATGTAGCGGAAGCTCATATCGCAGATCTCTTCATAGCTCCAGCTCTCCGCTTTGGTGTCCACCGTCTCCTGATTCATAAAGGACTGCATATCATCGGCAATGCTGCTGTTGGATTTCAGGCCCAAAGCATAGAGGACCAGGTCGGAGATCTCGTTATTGTCATTTACCACCAGCACGACCTCATCGTATTTCTCCGGCCATGCGCCGTACAGCAGATCGTACTGCTCCTTCAGCAAGGGGTTTACCGCCTGCCCGTCCTCACCGGGCAGCATCTCCTCCCAGACGTCCATGGCGGCATAGGCCTGTCCGTAGGTGGCAAAGAATTTACTGTAATCCCCGCCGTAGGTAGCGCTCATGGTGTTCTGCAGAAGCTCAATAACATCAGTCTTGACGATATTTCCGTCCACATCCTGGGCAAAGATATTCATGTCCAGGTCATAGGAATACTGAACAGAACTGATGTACTGGTTTATTTCGCTGCTTTCGTCCTCGATATAGGCCTTGAAGGCTTTGAGGTTGTTGGTCTCCTTTTCCGCGGACAGCATGGAGTTCATCATGTCATACATGACTGTGCTGGAGTACACTGCGTCCTTTTCGTGCTGCTGGGTCGCGGCCTGAGCGTGGACGCCCATCAGTGAGCTCATCAGCCCGGTCATATCCATGCTCTCGGCCTGGATGGTGATGGGGTAGCTGGAGAGGGTGTCCTCCTGCACCTTGTCGATGTAATTTTGTATGCCGTTGGACAGGGACATAATGAGGGCGATGCCGATAATACCGATGCTCCCGGCGAAGGCCGTAAGAATAGTCCGGGCCTTCTTGGTCAGCAGATTGTTGGTAGAGAGGGACAGGGCGGTGAGAAAGCTCATGGCCGGCTTTTTGCCCAGGCTCTCGGGGGCATGCTCCGTCTCCTCCGCGTGAAAGGGATCGCTGTCCCCCACGATTTCGCCGTCATGCAGGCGGATGATGCGGCTGGCATAGCTGTCGGCCAGCTCCGGGTTGTGGGTGACCATGATGATGAGCTTGTCCCTGGATATCTCCTTGAGGATCTCCATGATCTGCACGGAGGTGTCGGAGTCCAGGGCGCCGGTGGGCTCATCGGCCAGAAGGATATCCGGGTCGTTCACCAGGGCGCGGGCAATGGCCACGCGCTGCATCTGGCCGCCGGACATCTGGTTGGGCTTTTTGTTCAGCTGATCCCCCAGGCCCACCTTTTCCAGAGCCTCCCTGGCTCTGGCCTTCCGCTCCGCCGGAGCCACACCGGAGAGGGTCAGGGCCAGTTCCACGTTGGCAAGCACGGTCTGGTGCGGGATCAGGTTATAGGACTGGAAAACGAAGCCAATGGAGTGGTTGCGGTAGGTATCCCAGTCGCCGTCCGTAAAATTCTTTGTGGACTTGCCGTTGATCACCAGATCCCCTGAGGTATACTGGTCAAGGCCGCCGATGATGTTCAAAAGCGTTGTCTTGCCGCAGCCGGAGTGGCCCAGAATGGCCACAAATTCACTCTCCCGGAATTCCAGATCGACGCCCTTCAGCGCGTGTACTGTGGAATCCCCGGAGAGGTAGTCTTTTCTGATATTCTTGAGTTTCAGCATTCTGTTCCCTTCCAGACCAAGTATTTATTGACATAAACCCATTTGTGCGTTAAAATGTCTAAGCTGTTTAAAAGACACTTGCTTCCGTAGCTCAGCAGGATAGAGCATCCGCCTCCTAAGGTAGCGTTACAACGCTCACCTTGGAAAAACCTTAGGAGGGAGCTGAGTCCGATAACTACGGGGGCTGACAAAAAAATTTAATACGTCCCAATAGCTCAGTTGGATAGAGCACACGCCTCCTAAGCGTGGGGTCGGAGGTTCAAGTCCTCTTTGGGACGCCAGCTAACAACGCCGAAAGCCTTTGTTTTCAAGGGTTTTCGGCTTTTTTCATCCCAACAGCTTCCCCTTACTGTGTCTAAATCATGGTTCTGAATTTTACTCCAAATTCTGATTTTTGACAAGCCCTAAAAAATCGAACTACTGTTATAAGACAAAAATTTCTGCTAATGATTAGCAGAAAAAAGGCTGTTTTTGCTAATGGAAATGCCCTTCCTGCTAATCAGCCCCAAAATCGTGCTAAAATTCTTGCTAATTGCAAAAGGCGGATGTTTTAAGTATCACCCAGTTATAGCAGATAAAATTGAATATTACCTCGTACATAGAGCGTCTATTTGCCCCGCATTGGGGATGGATAGACGCTCTTTTTTTATGCCCAAAATTCATGGGTAAATCTGAAAGATTGGAGGTTTGATTTTTGAGTAAAATCGTCTATTCCCCAGACAAGCCAAACGACTGCCGCTACTGTCATTTTTGGAAAAACAATA
>JALFOM010000031.1 GCA_022782265.1 Clostridiales bacterium
TGGACGTTGTAAAATCCCTCTGAATCAGCTATCACAGCATGGTATCAGATGGGATTGGAAATACTGAAAAAGCCTGTATTTCCAAGCATTTTTTAGTATCAGGTGTCACTTGCCGATGTCGAATCGGGTCTACTCCTAAGCGGAAGGTCGCGCGTTCGAATCGCGCCGGGAGTGCCAAGCCGCCGGGGATTTTCCCCGGCGGCATTTTTGTCATGCAGCTTTTTTATTTTAACACGACTTTTTCGCTTTGTCATTGGTTCAAAGGTACTTTTAATCAACTGTTTACAATTCTGCGTTCAGTTTTCTCTGTACACAAAATGATGAACGCCCTTATCCGGATTTAAAAGCAGCTGAGCGCAGTTTGTGGGGTACAGTTGGAGGTTTCTGACTTCATCAAGGGGTATCCAGGTAAAATCCATATCAAAATTCCGGCCCTCCAGATGTTCTTTCGCCCTGAAGCTGCCGGACAGCGGGATATTATCGGACCTGATTTCGATCTCATAGTAAAGGCAGATCTGGTGACAGGTCCTGCCGCTCCAGGGGAAAAAGTTTTCCCCGACCCATTTCAGCTTGCCCACAGAAATGTCCGCGCCGGTCTCCTCTTTCCATTCCCGGATCAGCGTTTCTTCGCAGGTCTCCCCCAGGGCGCAATGGCCCCCGGGAAAGGCGTAGCCCTCGTCATTGGCCGGTTTCTGCAAAAGCACCATGCCGTTTTGTATACAGATTCCGGCTGCACGGTAGCTGAATACATAGTCATCGGTTTTGAACAGGATGTCAGACATATAATCCTCCCCATGGAAAAATGTGCTCGTTGATTTATTGGGCTTTCAGCGCTAAAATTTTCTCCGAGGTGTTTTCTATGGTCTTTCGGGATATTGTGCGGCGGATGCTGTGTATGAGCGACGCCGCCTGGTACATATTTATCCGCTGCATACAGCTGTCCTGCGTGATGCTGTTTTGCTCATTTCTGCTGCTTTTGTCCTGCGGCGGCTCCATGATGCAGCGGGCACAGTACATGACCGCCATGGCCCTGTATGAGGGGCCACAGGGTCTGCTTCTGGGCGGGCTAATCCTCTCGGTCTTTGCCGAGGAGCTTCAAAGCCGCAGGCGGTAATACTGATATGCAATATGATGAAGATAAAGATTTTCGAGGCAAAATTGTGTCAGACAAGGCGGCGGCTACAGCACATAATGGAGATATATGTGCAAAGCCGCCAACGCAGGATGACGCAATTTTGGCCGGAAAGATTGTCTGATTTCTATTGCATATCAGTATAAAACTCCTCCCGGCTCATCAGGGCGTTCAGCACATCCAGCAGGGCGTCCGCCGTCATATGCTCCGGCAAATCCAGTTTTTTCAGTAGGGCCGATCGAAGAGCGGCACTCCCCTCCCGGCCGCTGAGACCCAGGGCATACATGTCCGCCTTGGTAATGGGCGGGCCGGAGACTTCCGCTTCTTCCCCGTCCAACGTGGCCCCGGCGCGGATCAGGGCGTCCAGCAGCACCTTCGGCCGCATGCCCTCAACGCCTAATTTGCCTTCCTTGGAGGCATGGGCCTTCCGGCGCTCCTTGCCGCAGATGTCCGGGATATAGGCCTGCTTTACCAGCTTCGGGTCAACGCAGGACTTGATAAAATTCCGGATCACAAAGCCCGCGCCGTCCGAATCGGTCATGACAATGAGGCCCCGCTTCTCCGCCATGGTGCGGAGGAGCTTTTGTTTTTGGGTGTTATTGAAAATGCCAAAGCCGGAGGTCTCGATAATCACCGCATCCACCACCTGGCTCAGGGCGTTTTTATCATAGCGTCCCTCCACCACGATGACCTCTTTTACCTTATGCATTTCCCTCTCCCGCGGCAATGCGCAGCACCGTCTCTTTCAGCAGCTCCCGGTCGTCCACGGAGCTGCTTTTCATCCGATAATCCGCCTCGGCGCACAGCTCCACCGCCCGTTTCAGCTGGGGCATGGTGAAGCCTCTGGCTGAGGCGATCAGCTTATTGGCAATAAACTCCTGCTTGATGGCGCAGACCTCCATCACATACTTTGCCCCAAGCTGCTTGTCTATGGCAAGTCTTGCGGCGTAGAGCTTGCGCATCTGCAAGCCCAGCATGGCCAGCATGGGGATAGGCTCGTTATTCTTGTCCGCCAGAAGCTCCGCCAGGATAGACAGGGCAATGTTGTATTTTTTCTGGGAGATGCAGTCGGTCATATCGAAGATCACGGCCTCCGGGATGTGGTTTGCCACGGCCTCCACATCGGCCATGGTCACTTTATCTCCCTTGGCGTAGGCTGCGATCTTTTCGATCTCCGGAATAAGCCTGCTCATCAGATCGCCGCTGATGAAGATAAGCCGCTGGGCCGCATCCAGCTCAACGCCCTTGCCCGCCGCGGCAAAGCGGCGGATGATCCAGTCGATCAGCTGTCCCTGAGCGGCCTGAGTAAATTTCAGCTCCCTGCCCTCGCTTTTCAGATACTTTATCAGCTTCATCCTGCCGTCAAGCTCATACTGGGCAGACTGGACAAAGGCCACTGTGCAGTAATCCGGAATGTCGGAAAGGATTTTGATAAGCTTTTCCGGCTCTTTCAGCTTATTCAGGTCCGCGTCCCTGATCTCAACAAAGCTGCGCTCGGTCATAAAGGGCATCGCGTCAATGGCGTTTTGCAGCTCGGTCAGGTCAAGCTCCGGGCCGTCCATACGCTTATAGCTGAAGCTGTCCTCCCCTTCAGGCAGGCAGAGGGCCTTCAGCTGACCCAGATACTGCTCCCGCAGATAGTCCTCCTGCCCCCAGAGCAGATACAGGCGCTCCGGCCCCTGCTGCTTCAGGCGGCGAAGCTCGGCATTGTAATTCAGTTTTTCCTCTTCTTTTTTCTTTGCCATGGGGCCTCCTATGCGATGCGTATTTCAACATTTCCATTCAGATCCGTCCGGTAAATCGTATAACCGTAAGCCGCCAGACGTTCAAGGGTTTCATTGGTAGGGTGTCCGTAGGTATTGTAGCCCACGCTGATCACCGCCGTGTCCGCGCCGATGCTCTCCAGAAACGCGCCGCCGCTGGAATAGCGCGAGCCGTGATGCCCGGCGATCAGCAGCTCCAGGTTGCTGATCTGGTTTTTTTCAATCAGCTCTGCCTCGGCCTCCTTTGAACCGTCTCCTGTCACCAGCATATCGTAATCCCCGATGGAGACCTTGGCCATGACGCAGCGTTCATTGGTGTCTCCCGATTGGCCCGGCTCATACATGGTCACGGCAATGCCGCCGATATTCCGAACCGTATTTTCGCTGATATACAAGATCTCCGTCCCGTACCTTTCCGCCGCGGCCAGTATTTCCTCCAGCTGCCCGTCGTCGTCATTGGGGTCAACAGGCATGGCTATGGTTTTTACCGGCACCATGGACATCAGCCGGGTCACACCGTTTGCATGGTCAGCGTGGAGATGGGTCAGCATCAGCAGATCGACGCTTTTCCTGCCGCAGGAGGAGAGATAAGCCCCTGCCGTGTCTCCGGCGTTATCCGTGCTGAAAATGGAGCCGCAGTCGATCATTACGGTATTCTCATCCGAAAACACGGTGATGCACTGCCCCTGTCCCACATCCAGCACCGTGATATAGCCCTCCCCGGAAGCGTAATAGGCCCGCGTCATGCCCAGTGCCAGGCAAAGCGTAAGAACAGACAATGACACAGGAAGTCCCAGCCGGAACGCCTTTGAGGCCTTTGTCCGGAGTCCAAGGAAGAAAAGCAGATAAACCAGAATCAGCCACCAGACCATCTGCTTATTGTCCAAAGAGATTGAGGAAAAGCCGAAGGAATCCACAAGCCTTGCGCAGGCGAAAATATACCGTGCCAGCCAGGAGACCAGCCAGGCCAGAATACGGCCCAGCGGTATATAGATCAAAGAGGCCGCGCAGGCAATAAAACCCCCGCCGAAGCACAGGGAGACCGCCCACATCGCAAGGATATTGGTAAGCGGAGCCAAAAGGGATACCGTTCCAAAATGCAGCGCCATCAGGGGCACAGTAAACACCATTACCGCAGCAGACCCGGCTAAGATATTGACCGGATAGATGAGGATACGGCCCAAAATGCCTTTCGGCTGTTTACTCACCAGCAGTTTTCTTACCGGCTCGCTGAGGAGCAGTACCCCTGCCATTGCCGCAAAGGAGAGCTGAAGCCCCACATCCGACGCCGCGTAGGGATTGACAAGCAGGATCAGCGCCAGGGCCGCTGACAGCGAAGTGGCGCTGTCGTTCTCCCGTTTGAAAAGCGGCGCAAGCAGCAGAAAGCTCTGCATGATCCCCGCGCGGATCGCCGAGGGCGGCGCGCCGGTCATCAGGATAAAGCACCAGACAAGGATAAGACAGAGAAGCGAGTTTTTGGGACTTGCGCCCAGAAACATCTGGATCAGCCCCACCAGGAAGGCCACATGAAGGCCGGACACCGCCACGATGTGGCTGATGCCGGAATTTTTCAACGCGCCGTACAGCTTTTCGTCCTGATACAGGTCAGTCCTGTCTCCCAGCAGCATGGATTTCATAAAATGGGCCGTATCTGCGGGAAATATCTCATCTGCCTTTGAGGAAAGATACCGGTTCAGCCTTGCGGCAAGAAAAGCGGGATGAAAGCCCTTTACCGCCGAGACGCTGAGTTCTCCTGTGGTGTTGGCAATGAGATAGATGTCCTTGGCGTTATAGTAGTCATACTCCTCTCCGTAGCGCATATCGGCGGAAGAGAACCTGAACTCACCGGAGATGACATTGCCCGGCTCAAGACCCTCCAGACTTCCGCTCCGGTCATAGAGGAGCACGCGCAGACGAGGACTTTCATTGAGCTTGATCTCCGCAGTGCTGAAATGTTCGTACTGTTTGGGATAGGTCTGTACTGTTGCACTCAGCTGCAATGTCTGGCCTTCCAGCCCATGGGCCGGTGCTGAAGTGAAGAGATAGTGCAGGCCAAAGCAGCCCAGACCTGCCGAAAGAGAAAGCAGACAAATGATGACGCCTCTCAGCCACTTTCGGCGCAGCAAAAGGAGCGACGCGCCCAGAATCAGGAACAGCGCCGCCAGTATAGGGCAGAGCTTTATGCTCAGTATGGTATTTGCGGCGAAGATGGCGGCCGAGAAAGACAGGGCCGCTATGGCAAGCTTTCTCATGGTCATTAAAACGCGCTGCCGCAAAAGCATTCACTTTCGCGGCAGCATCCATTGACATTCAGACTACTTTTTCAGACAGCTTCACGCCGCCGATGATGTGGAAATGCAGGTGCATCACGGTCTGGCCGCCGTCGGCGCCGCAGTTGTTGATGACCCGGTAGCCATTGTCCAGGCCCTCAGCCTTTGCGATTTTGGCAATGGCCTCAAAGCACTTGGCCACATAGACGGAATTGCTCTCGTCCACGGCATTTGCGCAGCAGATATGCTCCTTGGGCACCACAAGAATGTGCACAGGGGCCTGGGGCGCGATATCCCGGAAGGCCAGGACATACTCGTCCTCATAGACCTTATTGCTGGGGATTTCCCCGGCAATGATTTTGCAGAACAGACAATCGTTTGCCATTGTGATCCTCCTTATAATTTTTCGGCCACAAGGCTCTCCACAGCAGCAAGAGCCTCGTTCAGCTTGCTCAGATCGTTGCCGCCGCCCATGGCGGAGTCGGGCTTACCGCCGCCCTTTCCGCCGGCGATGGCGGTGATATTTTTGATGATGTCCCCGGCCCGGACGCCCCTGGCCACAGCCTCTTTGCCGCAGACGCACTGGAAGGTGATCTTTTCCCCGTTTACCGCGGCGACCACTGCCACAACAGAGGAGTCCTTGTCTCTCAGCACATCGCCCAGCTGGCGCAGAGCATTGGCGTCGCCGCCGTCCAGCTTTGCCGTGACCACATGGAGTCCGCCCACATCTTTGGCGTTTTTCAGCATACTGTCAGCGCCGCCGGCGGATTCCCTGGCTTTGAACTGCTCGATCTGGCGCCTGGCCTCTTTCAGTTCAGCCGCCTGCTGCTCCACACGGGTCAGCACGTCGCTGCTGTTGGCCTTGAAGAGCGCCGCCACATTTTCAAGGGATTCTATGCTCTTGTGCAGGGCCTTCACGGTCTCCAGACCTGTGGTGGCCTCGATCCGGCGCACGCCGGAGGCGACTGACCCCTCAGACACGATGTGGAAGGCTCCGGCCTTTGCGGTGTTATTCAGGTGGGTGCCGCCGCAAAGCTCAACGCTGTAGCCGCCCATGTTCACCACGCGGACGATGTCGCCGTATTTCTCGCCGAAAAGGGCGGTGGCGCCGCAGCTCTTTGCCTCGGCGATGGGCATCTCTCTGACGTCCACATCGTAGCCGGTAAGGATAGCCTCGTTGACCATGTCCTCCACCTGTCTCAGCTGCTCGGGGGTGACGGCGGAGAAGTGGGTGAAGTCAAAACGCAGGAAGTCCGGCTCTACCAGGGATCCTGCCTGGTGTACATGCTCGCCCAGGACATCCCGCAGGGCCCGCTGGAGCAGGTGGGTGGCGCTGTGGGCGCGGGCAACGGCGGCCCGGCGGACCGTGCAGACGGAAACCGTGGCCTCATCGCCCAGCTTCAGGCTGCCGGATTTCAGCACACCGTAGTGCATAACCTTGCCGCCCTTGTTCTTCTGGACGTTATTCACCGCAAAGCGCCAGTCGGTGCCTTCGATGCTGCCGTGGTCCGCCACCTGGCCGCCCATCTCGGCGTACATGGTGGTCTGGTCAAGGACGATGATGGCCTCCGTCCCGGCGGTGATCTCCTCACGAAGCTCGCCGTCGGCAACGATGGCAAGAATCTTTGCCTCAGTGACGGTGCTGTCATAACCCACGAACCTGGTGTCCGGGATATTCTTTCCAAATTCAATGCCGGCCCAACCCAGATCGCCCAGGGCCTCTCTGGCCTTGCGGGCGCGGACGCGCTGCTCCTCCATGAGCTTTTTGAACTCGTCCTGGTCAACGCTCATCCCCTCATCCTGGCACATCTCGATGGTCAGGTCAATGGGGAAGCCGTAGGTATCATAAAGCTTGAAGGCGTCAGCGCCGGAGAAGGTGCTCTCCCCTTTTGCCTTGTGCTCTGCCAGCAGCTCGCCGAAGATCTTCATGCCGGCGTCGATGGTTCTGGCAAAGTTTTCTTCCTCGGTCTTGACCACCTTGGTGATGTAGTCCTGCTTCTCACGAAGCTCAGGGTACTGGCACTCGTTTTCATGGATAACGGTGTCAATGACCTTATAGAGGAAGGGCTCGTTCACGCCCAGAAGCTTGCCGTGGCGGGCAGCCCGGCGGAGCAGGCGGCGGAGCACATAGCCCCGGCCCTCGTTGGAAGGCAGGACGCCGTCGCAGATCATGAAGGTGGCGCTGCGGATATGGTCGGTGATGACACGCAGGGAGACGTCCATTTTGTGGCTCTTGCCGTAATATGCGCCGGTAAGCTCGCTGACCTTGTGGGTGATGTTCATCACCGTGTCCACATCAAACAGGGAGTCCACGCCCTGGCAGACCACGGCCAGACGCTCAAGGCCCATGCCGGTGTCAATATTCTTCTGTGCCAGGTCGGAATAGTGGCCCTCGCCGTCGTTGTCAAACTGGGAGAATACATTGTTCCAGACCTCGATATAGCGGTCACAGTCGCAGCCCACGGTGCAGCCAGGCTTGCCGCAGCCGTACTTCTCGCCCCGGTCAAAGTAGATCTCAGAGCAGGGGCCGCAGGGCCCTGCGCCGTGCTCCCAGAAGTTGTCCTCCTTGCCGAAGCGGAAAATGCGCTCGGCGGGGATGCCGATCTCCTTGTTCCAGATGTCGAAGGCCTCGTCGTCATCCACATAGACAGAGGGGTAGAGCCTGTCCGGGTCGATGCCCACCCACTGGGGAGAGGTGAGGAATTCCCAGCTCCAGGCAATGGCCTCGTGTTTGAAATAGTCGCCAAAGGAGAAGTTGCCCAGCATCTCAAAATAGGTGCCGTGGCGGGCGGTCTTGCCGATATTCTCAATGTCGCCGGTGCGGATGCACTTCTGGCAGGTGCAGACCCGGTGACGGGGCGGCTCCTGTTCGCCCTTGAAGTAGGGCTTCATGGGGGCCATGCCGGAGTTGATGAGCAGAAGGCTGGCGTCGTTCTGGGGTATCAGAGAGAAGCTGGGCAGGCGCAGATGGCCCTTGCTCTCAAAAAAGCTTAAAAACATCTCTCTCAGTTGGTTAAGTCCGAATTTTTCCATGTGTTGTCCTCCAAAAAAATAGACCTTCGCCCCTGTACAGGGGCGAAGGTTTAATTCGCGGTACCACCCTGATTTGCCGCAAAGCGGCCTTTCAAGCGCCGTTAACGCTGGCCAGCGTCCCGTTTTCGCGGGAAGGCTCGGAAGTGGCTGCCGGTTGGCGCATAGGGCCTTGCAGCATACGGCCCCTCTCTGGAATGCGGTGCTCCGACTCGTTTCGTCATCGCCTGAACTTTTCAATTAATATTAACACAAGCGAGAATTTTGTCAAGCGAAAATAACAAATTTTATCTTCGTTTGCGCAGCACGGCGAACTTCGGCGCGCACAGCGGCAGCTTCATCCGAAAAACCATGGCCGGGTGCCGGGTATCTTCAATTTCTTCCCCTTCTGCGTTATACAGCTGTTGGACGGTAAAGCTTACCGGTGCCATGCCGGGAAGGAGCAGCTCCAGCCTGTCGCCCTTATAGAACTTACCCCGCTGGATCAACACGGCGTTTCCCTTTTCATCACAGCTGTCCACCACGGCGGCCACATCCGCGCCGGTGGTATAGGAGGCGCTGGAATAGTGCTGCCCCGGATAGCCGTAGTAAAAGCCTGTACTGTAGGGCCTGTGGCTCACCATTTCCGTCTCCTCCACCCAGATGCGGTCAAGCGTCCTTCCCTCCGCCGCGGCGTCAATGGCCTGGCGGTAGGCGTTGGTGACGACAGCGGCGTAATAGGAGGATTTCATCCGCCCTTCGATTTTGAAGCTGCTGACGCCGGCGTCCAGAAGCTCGGGGATATGCTCGATCATGCACATATCCCGGGAGTTCATGATGTGGGTGCCGCCGTCCTCGCTGATCTCAAAATACTCGCCGGGCCGGGTCTCCTCCATCAGGTGATATTTCCAGCGGCAGGGCTGGGCGCACTGGCCCCGGTTGGCGTCCCTGCCGGTCAGATAGTTGGACAGCAGGCAGCGCCCGGAGAAGGACACGCACATGGCGCCGTGGACAAAGGCCTCCAGGCGCAGTTCCTTCGGCGTGTTTTTCCGGATCTTGCGGATATCCTCCAGGGGCGTTTCCCTGGCCAGCACCACCGTGTCGGCCCCCAGATCGTACAGACTGTTGGCGGCGGCGCTGTTGATGACGCCGAACTGGGTGCTCACATGCAGCGCAAGCCTGGGCGCGTATCGTTTGGCCAGGCTCATCACGCCGATGTCCGCCACGATCAGGGCGTCGGCCCCGGCATCCTGCAAAAATTCCAGATATCCGGGGAGTCTTTGCAGCTCGTCCTCCCTGGGCAGGGTGTTGCAGGTGACATAGACCCGCACGCCCCTGCCGTGGGCCAGCCCAACGGCCTGGCGAAGCTGCTCCTCATTGAAGTTTCCGGCGGAGGCGCGCATACCAAACGCTGTCCCGGCCAGATACACCGCGTCCGCCCCATAGAGCAGGGCCATGTTCAGCCGCTCCATGTCCCCCGCCGGGGACAGCAGCTCAGGCCGGTCAGCCGTAGTTCTGGGTAGCGACGAAGTTGTTGAACTCATAGTCATTGGTAAAGAAACGGTGGGTGTTGGTCTCGGTGTCCAGCGCGTAGTAGTAATAGCTGGTGGTCTCCGGGTTCAGCGCCGCCTGGATGGCCGCAAGGCCGGGGTTGCCGATGGGCGTAGGCGGCAGGCCGGTGTAAAGCCGGGTGTTATAGGGGCTGTCCTGGGCCAGCATCTCCGCCGTGGGTCCGCCCTCATGGTCGGGATAAAGGTAGAGAATGGAGGCATCAATGCCCAGAGGCATACCGGCGTTCAGACGGTTATAGATGACGGAGGCTACAAGCCCTCTTTCGTCGATCCCCTTTTCGGTGTCAACAGCGGCTTCCTTTTCGATGAGAGAAGCAACCGTGAGCACCTGATTGAGCGTCAGGCCCCGGTCGGACGCCTGCTTGAGCATATCTGCCGTAAAGACATTGTTGAATCGCTCAAGGAACTTGTTGATGGCGCTGGAGGCCTGCATACCCACATAGAACTCGTAGGTATCCGGGAAGAGGAAGCCTTCCAGTCTGGTCATATCCCCCGCCTCGATTCCCTCAAGGAAGGAGTATTTATAGTTGGCGTTTGCGGCAGCCTCCACCAGGTCATTATAGCTGCAGACGCCGTTTTCTTCCAGCTTCCGGAAGATCTGTTCCAGAGAATAGCCTTCCGGTATGGTGACCTTAATGGTCACGGCAGAGCCGGAGCCGGGCTGCATATTTTGGATCAGGGCGCGGTAGTCAAAGGTGGATTTCAGCTCATAGCTGCCCGGCGTCACCTTGGTATCCGCGTGGGAGATCTGGCAGAAGAACTTAAACAGCCATTCGTACTCAATGAGCCCCGCTTGCTTCAGCTCGGAGGCCACAAAGTCGATATCCGCCCGGCTGACTCTCTCCGTGCCGGTCTTGTTGCCATCCTCGTCGAAGGTGTCCACCGTCTCTGTTTCGAAAATGGATGAGGGCAAAGTGACGGTAGCGGTAAAATCTCCCTGGTTCAGGGCCAGCATGTCGCTGGCGGCCATCCAGGCCACGCAGGCCAGGATCACACTGACGCAGACCACAAACACAAAATACATCACGCCGCCCAGGCAGCCGGATTTGGACTCCCTGCTTTGCCGGACGGGGCGGAAATCCCGCTCCGACTCTTCGTCGCCGGTATAGTTGGGCACCTCGTCGCCCTGCTCGTCGATAAAGAGCTTGTCCACCGCGGAGACTTTCTGTCTGCCGGTTTTATGGGCGTCCTTTTTCTCCTCTTCAGGCACATTCCGGGAAGCAGTATTTTCTTTTGCCTGCTTTTCCTCATCGTTTATTTTTTTCTTTTCATCGTGAATGCGGAAAATCTCGTTGATTTTTTCAATTTCTCCAGCCATTTCTGACCTCCTTGGGAATAGGGCGGCTTTTGCAGGCCGCGCACCAAATTTTTCAGCCGCGCATAGTATGGCACGAGCGATGAGGGAAAGCCCTCTGTCGCCGTCAGCGATAAAGCGGCGATGCATCCGCCGCGCGGGATGCATACGGAATTATTTTATCAGCGCGGAGAAAGGGATTTTTATGTTCTGCAACGGTTGCAATAACAGCTTTATTTGGCTGATCATCATCCTCATCATTCTCTTCGGTTGGGGCGGCAACGGCATGGGCTGCGGCTGCGGCTGCGGCTGCAACTGCGAGTGCAACAACAATAACAACTGCGGCTGCTGCTGAGTTGTGAGACATCTGGGGGGCTTCAAATGAAGCCCCTTTTTATTTGATATAGGAGAGGATGAGATTGTATATCTCGTCGTTTTTCTCGTCCACGTCCCGCTCTGCCCCGTCCTTCAAAAAGGGGATGCGCTTCCAGCCGTAATATTCGGCCGCCATGTCCGCCGTGTGCAGGCAGCGGCGGAGATAATCCACGTCCTTTTCATGGATATCCGCCTTGGTGCTGTTCTTTTCCTGGCGCCGCTTCATTCTGGCCAGCGAGGTCTCCAGATCCACATCCAGATAGATCACCAGGTCGGGCTTGGGCAGACCCATCTTCACATATTCCAGGTCAGACAGCCACCGGAAAAAGGCCGGCAGCTCCTCATCGCTGAGCTTGGAGCCCTGATGGACGGCGTTGGAGGTGGTGTAGCGGTCGGAAATAATCAGACCGCCGTTATTATAGATCTTCCCCCAGTCCTCCCGGAAGGAGGCAAAGCGGTCCACCGCGTAAAAGGTGGAGGCGGCATAGGCGTTCACATCGTCCGGATGTGTGCCGAACTGCCCGGAGAGATACATGCGGATCAGGGCGCTGCTCTCCTTGTCATAGCGGGGAAACACAATGTGATTATAGTCGATTCCGTCCTTTTCCATTCGGGCACAGATGAGGCGGTACTGGGAAGATTTCCCGCTGCCGTCGATCCCTTCAAGGACGATAAGCCTGCCTTTGCTCAACAATTTATCCTCCGATCCTGCGCCACAAAGCCGCAAAGAGAATACCCGGCAGCTTTATCATGCGCTTTATGCGTCTGGGCTCCCTGATGAGCCGGTACAGCCATTCCAGTCCCAGCTTGCGCCATTTTCTGGGCGCCCGCTCCACCACACCGGCGTACACGTCCAGCGCGCCGCCCAGGCCGATCATCAGTCCGGCGTTCAGAAGCTCCGCGTTATTTTTCATCCATATCTCCTGCTTGGGCGCGCCGAGGCACACCAGAACCAGATCAGGAGACTGGGCATTGATCTTTTCCAGGACAAGCTCGTTGTCCTCTTCCTCAAAATACCCGTCGTTCACGCCGCAGATATCCAGTCCGGGGTAGCGCTCCGACAGTCTCTCCCCGGCAAGCTCCGCCACACCGGGCTTTGCCCCCAGGAGAAATACCTTCTTCCCGCACTCGCTCATCCGCGCCATCAGGGCGGAGGCAAAGTCAATGCCCGGGATGCGGTTTTTGATGGGCGTGCCCAGAATGCGGGAGGCGTAAATCACCCCCACCCCGTCGGCCAGGACCATGTCCGCCGCCCTCACCGCAGAGGCCAGCTTCCGGTTTTTCCGGCTGGCCAGGACGATTTCCGGATTGGGCGTTACCGCATAGGCGCAGCGGCGCTCGTCCATGAAGCCCATCGCCAGCTCCACCGCCTCAACGATATCCATATCGTCAAATTCGACGCCCAGCACATCAATTCTGTTCATATCCGGCTGAATACCTCCCCGATCTTTTCGTGAATCACCAGGTCGGCATAACTGTCATAGGGCGTCTCGCTCAGGTTGATGAGCACCAGCTTATTTCCCCGGTAATAGTTGATGAGGCCGGCGGCGGGATAGACATTCAGGGAGGTGCCGCCCACGATCAGGATCTCCGCGTTCCGGATATAATTTATGGCGCTGGTAAGCACATCCTGATCCAGCGGCTCCTCGTACAGGACGATATCCGGGCGGATCACGCCGCCGCAGGAGCAGCGGGGCAGGCCCTGGCCGTGGTTCATCAGCTCCGCCGGATAGGGCTTGCGGCATTTGGCGCAGTAGGCGCGAAGGATGCTGCCGTGGAGCTCCAGCACATTTTTGCTGCCGGCGGCCTGGTGCAGCCCGTCGATATTCTGGGTCAGCACCGCCCGGAGCTTTCCCTCCTGCTCCAGCCGTGCAAGGGCCAGATGGGCCCGGTTGGGCTTTACGCCGTCAATGACCAGCTTCTCCCGGTGGAAACGGTAATACTCCTCCGGGTCGCGCCGGAAAAAGCTTGCGCTGAGAATGGTCTCCGGCGGGTACTTCCACTTCTGGTTATACAGTCCGTCCACACTGCGAAAGTCGGGAATTCCCGATTCCGTGCTGACGCCGGCCCCGCCAAAAAATACGATGTTGTCACTTTCCGATATCCACTTTTTCAAGGTCTCTGTTCTTTCGTCCATTTTCGTGACCTCCCTCAGCGCACAGTTTGACTAATGGCATATTATACACCCTATCCGACATCTTGGCAAGCGATAGGCCGGTCAAGGATTTATTAATTATTCTGAAGGACCGATGCATATGAAACATCTACACGAAAAAGACCCCCATATTATTAATGTCAAACAATATTTACATAAAGCAAATGTTCTTTGCTTGTTGAAATCAAAGATATATCATATAATATATATACACAATAAACAATGAAAAGAGGTGTTATGCATGGCTGATATATCAAACAATATTAAAACCCAGCGTTTGAAGCATCATCTTAGCCAATCTCAATTGGCTGAAAAGGTCGGTGTAACACGCCAAACAGTTTCCAGCTGGGAAAGAGGTGCTTCCTACCCCGACATATATATGCTTGAAAAAATATCCTCCATTTTTCAGATTGGAATTGACGAACTACTGTATCCCCATTTTGCGGAAAGGAGAAAAATATTCACATCAAAACCGCTTTCAATAAAATTTGTTGTCATTTCTATTTTTCTCTATTTTGTTCTTCTGATTTGGGGTGGCGGGATAATAGCAGTTCCCTTATTTAGAAGACTTGTTGGTGGAAGTATCGAAGAAGAATTCATTTTTATTATTTATTGGGGCCTGATTTTATTAGTTGGTTACATTGCTCTTTGCACTTATTTAATCTCAGAGTATTGTACACTCTCTTCCTCTGAAAGGCAAAATAGTCAGGGGAACAGCAAAGAACAAACCGAGATGGGTCCTGAGCTTGAGGAAAAAATGGGAGGTGAGAGAAAACAATCTAGCATTCATTGAATCCATAGTTTGAAGAAAGCTTAAAGAAAAAGGAGCATTCCTGTAACTCGTAAAACGCGCCAATTGAAAAAAGAAGAACCTCACGATAAAATTGAGGTGCATCTGGCAGGATGTAACAACCCAATCAAACCGGAGGTTCACCATGAATTATACACAGAATAGCAAGA
>JALFOM010000119.1 GCA_022782265.1 Clostridiales bacterium
CTCCACATCTTCAGGGGCGATATAGCCCTCCTCCGCGGCGGCCTGAGCCACCACGTCAAAATTGGTCAGGGAGATGTTTTTCACCTGGGCCTCCGCCAGACGCTCCAGGCCCTTTTTCATGCCGTAGGTAAAGATGCTGACCACACCCAGCACCTCCGCCCCGGCTTCCCGCAGGACGTTCACCACCTCGATCACGCTGCCGCCGGTGGAGATTAAGTCCTCCACCACCACGACCTTCTGCCCCTTTTCCAGGCGGCCCTCGATCTGGTTCTGCCGGCCGTGGTCCTTGGCCCCTGAGCGGACATAGCCCATGGGCATGTTCAGGATATGGGCGGTGATGGCCGCGTGGGCGATACCGGCGGTGGAGGTGCCCATCAGGACCTCCGCCTCCGGGTAATGGGTTTTGACCAGCTCCGCAAGACCGTTTTCCACATCAAGCCGAACTTCCGGGGCGGTGAGGGTCAGGCGGTTGTCGCAGTACACGGGGCTTTTGATGCCGCTGGCCCAGGTGAAGGGCTCGTCCGGGCGGAAAAATACCGCCTTGATTTTCAGCAAATCCTTTGCAATCTTCTTTTCCATCATCCTACAAATTCCTCCACACATCTGTTATATGCCGCCACAGGGTCCGCCGCGGCGGTAATGGGTCTGCCAACCACGATATAATCGGAGCCAAGCTCCTTTGCCCTTGCGGGGGTGGTGACGCGCTTCTGGTCGCCCACATCTCCGTCGGCAAAGCGGACGCCGGGGGTGACGGTGACAAAGCCCGCGCCGCAGACCTGATGCACCTTGCCGGACTCCAGTGGGGAGCAGACCACGCCGTCCAGCCCGGATTCCATGGCGTTTCTGGCATAGTGCATGACCGTCTCGTCCAGGGGCCGGTCGATGAGCAGCTCTCTTCTCATGCTCTCCTCGTCGGTGGAGGTGAGCTGGGTGACGGCGATGAGCAGCGGGCGGCTGCCGTCGGGACGGGTCAGGCCCTCCAGCGCAGCCTTCATCATGGCGGACGTACCGGCGGCGTGGACATTGCACATGTCCACATCCAGGCCGGACAGCACCGCCATGGCCTTTTTCACGGTGTTGGGGATATCGTGCAGCTTCAGGTCCAGGAAGATCTTATGTCCCCGGGCCTTGATCTCACGGACAATTTGCGGTCCCTCCGCGTAGAAAAGCTCCATGCCGATCTTCACGAAGGGTTTTTTGTCCGTGAAACGGTCAAGAAAATCAAAAACCTGCCGGGCGCTGCTGAAGTCGCAGGCCACGATCACATCTTTACCCATTGTTTGCTCCTCCTATTATCTCTCTCAAAGAACTGATCTTGTATTTTTCCATGACCCGGGGCAGGTCGTTAATGATATCCCGGCAGGCACAGGGCTGAACCAGATTTGCCGCCCCCACCTGCACCGCCGTGGCGCCCGCCAGCATCATTTCGATCACATTTTCCGCGCTGGACACTCCGCCGATGCCCATGACCGGCACCTTTACCGCCTGGGCCACCTGGTTTACCATGCGCAGGGCCACCGGGAAAACCGCGCTGCCGGAAAAGCCGCCCATGCGGTTGGCGATTACCGGCTTTCGGGTGTTCAGGTCGATCCGCATGCCCAGAAGGGTGTTGATGAGGCTGATGCCGTCAGCCCCGGCCTCCTCGCAGGCTTTGGCAATGGAGACGATGTCCGTCACATTGGGCGTCAGCTTGATAAACACCGGCTTTGTGGCGACGGCCTTCACCGCCCTTGTCACCTCCGCCGCGGCCTCCGGCGAGGTGCCGAAGCTCATGCCGCCGCCGTGGACATTGGGGCAGCTGATGTTGACCTCCAGCCAGCCCACCTGAGGGCAGGCGTCCAGCTTTGCGCAGGTGCAGGCGTAGTCCTCCACGGAAAAGCCGCTGACATTGGCGATCACCTTTTTGTGAAAGCACTTTTCCAGCTTGGGCAGCTCCTCCGCGATTACCCTGTCCACCCCGGGATTCTGCAGGCCCACCGCATTGATCAGCCCCGCCGTACACTCGGCAATGCGGGGCGTGGGATTGCCGAAGCGGGGCTCCCTTGTGGTACCCTTGAAGGAAAAAGTGCCCAGAATGTTGATGTCATACAGCTCCGCGTACTCATAGCCGTAGCCGAAGGTGCCGCTGGCAGGGATGACGGGGTTATCCAGCTCAATGCCGCAGAGCGTCACTTTCATGTCTGCCATTTGATCTCTCCTTTTTTCAGCACCGGCCCGTCCTTACAGATGCGCTTTGCACCGTACAGCGTCTCACAGGAGCAGCCCATGCAGGCGCCAAAGCCGCAGCCCATCCGGGCCTCAAAGCTGAACTCCCCGTCGCTTTTCGCGCAGTCATACACCGGGCGGTACATGCTCTCCGGGCCGCAGGTATAAAAATAGCTGTAGTCTCTGCCCTTCATGGCCTCGGTCACAAAGCCCTTTACACCGTAGCTGCCGTCTGCGGTGCAGACCGTCACCTCCGCGCCCAGGGCCTTGAATTCGTCCTCGTAGATGACTTCCTCCGCGCTGTTGAAGCCCAGGATGACGGAGGGATGTTTTCCCTCTTTGATTAATGTCTTTGCCAGAATGTACAGCGGTGTAAAGCCCAGGCCACCGGCGATGAGCAGGGGCCGCTCTCCGGAAAGGGAGGGGTCAAAGCCGTTTCCCAGCCCGGTGAGCAGGTCAAGACTGCCGCTCTGCATCGTGCTCAGCTTTTCCGTACCGCTTCCCAGCACCTTGTAGACCAGGGTGATCACCCCGTCCCCACAGTCGCACACCGACAGGGGGCGGCGGAGGAAAAGGCCCTCGATTTTGATGTCCACAAACTGCCCCGGTTTTTTGATGGCCGAGCAGTCCCCCTTCAGCCTGATGCGCATCACGTCAGAGGTGAGGGGACGGTTTTCCATGATTTCAAAAAGTCCCTGTTTCATTTCAGCCCTCGATATCCATATATACGGCTCTGCCCTGATAGGCGGTCAGAACGCAGCGGCCCTGAACGCTCATGCCGGCAAAGGGTGTGGCCCGGCCCAGGGAGGCGAAGCGCTCCGGGTCGATGATGTAGCTGCTCTCCAGGTCCCACAGGCAGAAGTCGTTTCCCAGGGGGATGCGGAAGCGCTGCCGGGGGCGGATGCTCAAAAGCTCCACCAGCTTTTGAAGGCTGATGATACCGGTCTTTACCAGCCCGGTATACAGCAACGGAAAGGCCGTCTCCAGCCCCACGATGCCGAAGGCGCTCTTTTCCAGACCCCGGGACTTCTCCCCGGCGGAGTGGGGGGCATGGTCCGTGGCGATTATGTCGATGGTACCGTCCAGAATTCCCTGGATCAGGGCCTCTCTGTCCGCCTTGTCCCGGATGGGCGGGTTCATTTTGAAGCGGCCCTCCTCCTGCAGCATACTATCGTCCAGCAGCAGGTAGTGGGGCGCGGTCTCGCAGCTCACGTCCAGCCCCTCCGCCTTGGCCCGGCGGATCAGCTCCACGCTCTCCTTTGCGGAGATGTGGCACACATGGTAGGCGCAGCCGGTCTCTCTGACCAGCTTCAAATCCCTTTCGATCTGGGCGTATTCGCTCTCGGAGCAGATGCCTCGGTGGCCGTGGGCACGGGCATATTCCCCGTCGTGGATATAGCCGCCGCGCAGCAGGCTGTTGACCTCGCAGTGGGCCACGATCATCTTTCCCAGGGCCTTGGCCCTGCGCATAGCCTCAAGCATCATGTCGTCATTCTGCACGCCCTGGCCGTCGTCGGAAAAGGCCACAACATCGGGGGCCATAGCCTCCAAATCCGAAAGCTCCTCCCCTTTCTCGCCCACAGTGATGGAGCCGTAGGGCAGGACATGGATAAAGGCGTCTCTTTTGATGAGGTCCGTCTGAACCTTCAGGTTTTCCCCGCTGTCCGGCACTGGAGACAGGTTTGGCATTGTGCACACCGCGGTGTAGCCTCCCCGGGCCGCTGCCGCGCAGCCGGAGCTGATGGTCTCCTTATAAGAAAATCCCGGCTCTCTGAAATGCACATGCACATCACAAAAACCGGGAAAAGCAATAAATTTTTCGCTGTCAAAAGCGGATGCGGAGCCGTCCAAAGAGAACAGCATCTCCTTGGAAGCCTCGCCCATATCCAGCTTGCGTACCTTTTTCAGCTCGGTCATGGTATTTCTCCTTGAAAAAACAGAATGCCCTGCCGAAACACGGCAAGACACAGGAAAGCACAGGCAGCCAGGGCTGCCCCATGTTCAGTTCCGCTCTTGCCGATATCTCGTATCCGCTTAAAGTGCTTTTGGTATTATACCACATATCGCGTCTTTGTCAACACTTGATCTCCGCCCGGGGCCAAAGCCCCGGGCGGTTCATTCTCATTCCATGCGCAGCTGAGCCAGCAGAGCATGAAGGGCGCTGGCCCTGTGGCTGATCTGGTTTTTCTGCTCCGGGCTGAGCTGGGCGGCTGTGCAGCCGTACTCCGGCAGGAAAAACAGCGGGTCATAGCCAAAGCCGTTCTCCCCCTTCTCCTCATAGCCGATCTGCCCGTACATATATCCCTCGGCACAGACCTGTCTCCCGTCGGGGTAGACCAGGGCGATGGCGCAGGTATAGTGGGCGCCCCTGTCCCCTCTCCCCTCCAGCTTTTTCAGGAGCAGGCGGTTGTTGGCCTCGTCGTCTCCGTGGTGGCCGCAGAAGCGGGCGGAGTAGATGCCGGGCGCGCCGTCAAGGGCGTCCACGCAGATGCCGCTGTCGTCGGCCAGGGCACAGCAGCCGGAAAGCTCCGCGATTTCCTTTGCCTTCTTCACGGCGTTTTCCATGAAGCTGCTGCCGTCCTCTATGGTCTCATGCTCGATCCCGGCCTCCCGCATGGAGAGGATCTCTTCAAAGAGGCCCCCCAAAATGGCCTTGATCTCGATGAGCTTGTGATTATTGTTGGATGCAATGATGAGTTTCATATTATACCTCAGAACAGGCCGCTGATGACGCCGTTTTCGTCCACATCAATCCGCTCCGCCGCCGGGGATTTGGGCAGGCCGGGCATGGTCATAATATCGCCGGTGAGGGCAACAACGAAGCCTGCGCCCGCCGCCACCTTCAGGTTCCGCACGGAGATGCGGAAGTCTCTGGGCGCGCCCAGCTTTGTGGGGTCGTCAGAGAAGCTGTACTGGGTCTTGGCCATGCAGACGGGCAGGGAGCCGAAGCCCAGCGCCTCCAGCTGCTTGAGCTGCTTGGGGGCGTTGCCCACCAGGTCTGCGCCGTCGGCGTGATAGACCTTTTTCGCAATGGCGTTGATCTTTTCCGCAATGCTCAGGCTGTCCTCATAGCAGAAGCGAAAATCGTTGGGCTGCTCGCAGAGGCGGACCACCTCTTCGGCCAGAGCCGTGCCGCCCTCGCCGCCCTTGGCCCAGACCTCGCTGAGGGCCACGTTCACGCCCAGCTTACGGCACTTTTCCTCCACCATGTGAAGCTCGGCTTCCGTATCGGTGGGGAAGGCGTTTACCGCCACCACGCAGGGCAGGCCGTACACCTTTTGGATATTCTCCACATGCTGCAGAAGGTTGGGTAGGCCCTTTTCCAGAGCGTCCAGATTTTCATGGTTCAGCTCCGCCTTCTCCACGCCGCCGTGGTATTTCAAAGCGCGGACCGTGGCCACCACCACAACGGCGGAGGGCCGCAGTCCTGCCATGCGGCACTTGATATCGAAGAACTTCTCCGCGCCCAGATCGGCGGCAAAGCCCGCCTCCGTCACCACATAATCGCCCAGCTTCAGGGCCATACGGGTGGCGGTCACGGAGTTGCAGCCGTGGGCGATGTTGGCAAAGGGGCCGCCGTGGATGAGCACGGGGGTTCCCTCAAGGGTCTGGACAAGGTTGGGCTTGATGGCGTCCTTCAGCAGCGCGGCCATGGCCCCCTCGGCCTTCAGCTCATGGGCGGTGACGGGTCGTCCGTCGTAGGTATAGCCCACGATCATGCGGCCCAGACGGGCCTTCAGATCCATAAGGTCGGAGGCCAGGCAGAGCACCGCCATGACCTCGCAGGCCACAGTGATGTCAAAGCCGTCCTCCCGGGGAACGCCGTTGGCCTTGCCGCCCAGACCGTCGATGATGTGGCGCAACTGGCGGTCGTTCATGTCCACCGCCCGCTTCCAAGTGATCTGCTTGGGGTCTATGCCCAGGGCATTGCCCTGCTGGATATGGTTGTCCAGCATTGCAGCCAGCAGGTTGTTTGCCGCGCCGATGGCGTGAAAGTCGCCGGTAAAGTGCAGGTTAATGTCCTCCATGGGCACCACCTGGGCGTGTCCGCCGCCGGCAGCCCCGCCCTTGATACCGAACACAGGCCCCAGAGAGGGTTCGCGCAGGGCGGCGATGGCGTTTTTGCCGATCTTCCGCAGGCCGTCGGTCAGGCCCACGGAGGTGGTGGTCTTGCCCTCGCCCGC
Organism: Clostridiales bacterium; assembly: GCA_022782265.1. Taxonomy (GTDB): domain Bacteria; phylum Bacillota; class Clostridia; order Oscillospirales; family Oscillospiraceae; genus Limivicinus. The sequence goes on from JALFOM010000119.1 coordinate 6,390, forward strand.
AGGGGTGGGGGTGATGGCGGTGACAAGGATCAGCTTTCCGTCGGGCTTATCCGCCATATCCCGCAGAAGGGCATTGTCGATCTTGGCCTTGTAGTTACCGTAGGGCTCCCAGTATTTTTCGTCCACGCCGGCCGTTTCGGCGATCTGGCTGATTTTCTTCATCTGACAGCGCTGGGCAATTTCAATATCGCTGAGCCATTCCATGGCAATCCGCTCCTTTTATTTGAAATATTTGACCGCTGAAGAAAACATCTTCATGTCATATTCGCCGGGGACATTCTTATACAGGCCGCTGCCGATGCGCTCCGCGTGGCCCATCTTGCCGAACACCCGCCCGTCGGGGGAGCAGATGCCCTCCACGGCGAACATGGAGTTGTTGGGATTGAAGTGGATATCGTCGGTGGCATTGCCCTGAAGGTCCACATACTGGGTGGCGATCTGGCCGTTGGCGGCAAGGCTCCGGATCAGCTCCTCGCCGGCGATGAAGCGGCCCTCGCCGTGGGAGATGGGGACGCTGTAAATGTCGCCCACCTGGGTACCGGCAAGCCAGGGTGACTTATTGGAGGCCACCCGGACCCGGACAATGCGGGACTGGTGTCTGGCAATGGTGTTGAAGGTCAGGGTGGGGCAGCTCTCGTCGGTGTCCATGATGCGGCCGTAGGGCACAAGGCCCAGCTTGATCAGGGCCTGGAAGCCGTTGCAGATACCGCAGATCAGGCCGTCCCGCTGCTCCAGAAGCTTTGTGACCTCCTCGCGGACGGCGGCGTTGCGGAAAAAGGCGGTGATGAACTTGCCGGAGCCGTCCGGCTCGTCGCCGCCGGAGAAGCCGCCGGGGATGAAGATCATCTGGGCAGTCTTCAGGGACTGGGCAAAGCTGTCTACACTGCGGGCAATGCCCTCGGCGCTCAGGTTGTTGATGACCATGATCTCCGGCTCCGCGCCGGCGTCAGACATAGCCTTTGCGCTGTCGTATTCGCAGTTGGTGCCGGGGAAAACCGGGATCAGCACCTTGGGTCTGGCGGTTTTGACCGCCGGGGCGCTGCGCGGGAACTCCGGTGCGCTGAAGGTCTCCATCCTGCCGCCCTGGGCTGGGATGTTGCAGGGGTAGACGCTCTCTAACTTGTCCTCGTAAGCGCCCAGCAGCCCAGTGAGGGAAAGGCTCTCCCCGCCGTAAACGATGCAGGGTTCATCGGTAACGGTACCGATGAGGGTTCCTTCCTCACTGTCTCCGGCCATTTCCAGCACAAATGCGCCGTACTGATAGCCGAAAAGCTCTTTCAGGCTCAGATTGTCATTGAAGCGAAAGCCCAGAGCGTTGCCGAAGGCCATCTTCATCACGGCCTCGGCCACGCCGCCGTAGCCAGGGGTGTAGGCCGCCACAGCCTTGCCGGTGGCAAGCAGCTCGTGCACCCGGTCAAACACCTCCAGCAGGGAGGCGGTGACGGGCAGGCCGTTTTCATCGTATTCGGGGGCGATCAGAATGACCTTGTCCCCCGCCTTTTTCAGCTCGTTGGGGACGATGCTTCCCACCTTTTCGGTGGTGACGGCAAAGGAGACCAGCGTGGGCGGCACGTCCATATCCTCAAAGGAGCCGCTCATGGAGTCCTTGCCGCCGATCGCGCCGATGCCCAGCTCCATCTGGGCCTTGAAGGCGCCCAGCAGGGCGGCCAGAGGCTTGCCCCAGCGCTCCGGCTGCCGGCGCAGACGCTCAAAATACTCCTGGAAGGTCAGGTACACATCTTCAAATTTCGCGCCGGTGGCGATCAGCTTACTGACGCTCTCCACCACGGCCAGATAGGCGCCGTGGTAGGGACTTTTTTCGGTGATAAAGGGGTTATAGCCCCAGGCCATCAGGGAGCAGTCGTCGGTGTGCTTTTTCTCCACGGAAATTTTCTGCACCATGGCCTGAATGGGGGTCAGCTGGTTCACGCCGCCGAAGGGCATCAGCACCGTGCCCGCGCCGATGGTGGAGTCGAAGCGCTCGGAAAGGCCCCGCTTGGAGCAGACGTTCAGGTCCTGGGCCAGTTCGGTATAGCCCCGGGCAAAGTCCGCGGGGATCTCCTTTTCAAAGCGCTGAGGCTTCGTGATGAGCACATCCACATGCTTCTCCGCGCCGTTGGAGTTGAGAAATTCACGGCTCACGTCCACGATCTTTCTGCCGTTCCAGTGCATGACCAGCCGCGGCTCCTGGGTGACATGGGCCAGAACCGTGGCCTCCAGATTCTCGCTATGGGCAAGCGCCATGAAGCGCTCAGTGTCCTCCGCTGCGATGACCACGGCCATGCGCTCCTGAGACTCGCTGATGGCAAGCTCGGTGCCGTCAAGACCCTCATATTTTTTGGGTACGGCGTTCAGGTCGATATCCAGTCCGTCGGCCAGTTCGCCCACGGCCACGGACACGCCGCCCGCGCCGAAGTCGTTGCAGCGCTTGATCATGCGGCAGGCTTCACGATTGCGGAACAGACGCTGGAGCTTGCGCTCCTCGGGGGCGTTGCCCTTCTGCACCTCGGCCCCACAGGTCTCCAGCGACTGGAGGGTGTGGGACTTGGAGGAGCCGGTTGCGCCGCCGCAGCCGTCTCGGCCGGTGCGGCCGCCCAGAAGGATGACCACATCCCCGTCCCGGGGGCACTCCCGGCGCACATTCTCCGCAGGAGCGGCGGCAATGACCGCGCCGATCTCCATGCGCTTTGCGGCATAGCCCGGATGGTATATTTCATCCACAATGCCGGTGGCAAGGCCGATCTGGTTGCCGTAGGAGGAATAGCCCGCCGCGGCGGTGGTCACCAGCTTGCGCTGGGGCAGCTTGCCGGGCAGGGTCTCGCTGACGGGCTTTAAGGGGTCGGCGGCTCCGGTGACGCGCATGGCGCCGTAGACATAGGAGCGGCCGGAGAGGGGGTCGCGGATGGCGCCGCCGATGCAGGTGGCAGCGCCGCCGAAAGGCTCGATCTCTGTGGGGTGGTTGTGGGTCTCGTTTTTAAACAGCAGCAGCCAGGGCTCCTGTACCCCGTCCACATCCACGTTGATCTTCACGGTGCAGGCGTTAATTTCCTCAGACTCGTCCAGCTTATTAAGCTTTCCCGCCTTCTTCAGGGCGCGGACCGCCAGGGTGGCCACGTCCATCAGGTTCACGGGCTTGGTGCGGTTCAGGTCCGCTCTGGTGTCCAGATACGCCCGGTAGGCCCCCTCGATCAGTTCGTCCTCGAAACTCACCTTGTCGATGGTGGTGGTAAAGGTGGTGTGACGGCAGTGGTCGGACCAATAGGTGTCGATCATGCGGATCTCCGTGATGGTGGGCTCACGCTGCTCGCTGCGGAAATATTCCTGGCAGAAGGCGATATCGTCCAGATCCAT
>JALFOM010000076.1 GCA_022782265.1 Clostridiales bacterium
ACATTGGAAAACTATGTGGGACATGTTGTTGGAAGCTCCCTTCCTGTCGGCGGAGAGAGTACACATGCGGTTATTTCCGGTCACAGCGGTATGGCAGGGCAGAAGATGTTTACCGACCTGCATGAGCTGAAAGCCGGGGACATGGTCTATATCCATGTGCTGGATGAGGTGCTGGCCTATACAGTGGACGAAGTGAACACCGTTCTGCCCGGAGACACCTCGCTGCTGGGCATAGAGCAGGGAAAAGACTGTCTTACCCTGATTACCTGTACGCCTGTCGGCGTGAACGCCCACAGGCTGCTGGTACATTGCAGCCGTGTGCCCTATGGGCAGGAAGAACAGGCTGATGAGGAGGCAGTGCCGGAAACGTCCACATGGCAGAGGCAATATTTTACGGGTATTGGCTGCGGCGTAGCGGCTCTTCTGCTTGTCTTAATCTGCCATGGGCTGATTTCAGTATGGAGGCGAAAGCATGGCAAGGGGCCTTGAAATTTGTGCGGCAGTGCTGTTGTTCTTTGCCGGATTGCTTGTTCTGCTATACCCGGTTATGAACGGCGCAAGGCTGGAGAACGCTTCACAGGAAGCGGCGGAGAGCTTCATCGACGCCTTTGTCGTCCCGGTTGAGCGCCCGGAGGAGCCGCCCAGACCCTACGGTGAGCTGTACGCCGCAATGGAGGAGTACAACGAAAGGATCTATGCGGAGAATCAGCGCGGACTGTCCGATCCCTGGGCCTATGAGGCGGCGGGAATAGACCTGCGTGCATACGGACTTGAAGACGGCATAATAGCGGTTTTGTCCGTCCCGGCCATGGAGCTTGAAATGCCGGTATATCTGGGCGCAAACTATGAAAACATGGCGCTTGGAGCCGCTGTGCTGGGCCAGACCAGCCTGCCCATCGGCGGAAGCAACACCAACTGTGTCATTGCCGGACACCGGGGCTGGAACGGCGCGGCGTATTTTCTGAACATAGACAAGCTCCGGGTGGGCGATGAGCTGAGTATCACCAACCTATGGGAGACGCTGGATTATACCGTGTCTGAGATACGCATTATTGAACCGAATGATATTGATCAGATTCTTATCCAGGAGGGCCGCGAGTTGCTGACCCTGATGAGCTGCCACCCCTATGCCAGCGGGGGGAAGTACAGGTATCTGGTGATCTGTGAAAAGGAATAATGTCGTATCTTGTATTTTATCCAACATAATAGTATAATAATTTTATATATACTTGTAGAAATTTGGAATAGCAATTATAGGAGAAACAATATGACAATAGAGTCATTGGATGTAGTACTTTATACCGCACTTTTTATTTTTCCTGGCTTTATAATGAATTCTATAATAGATGCAATTAATCCTCCGAAAAAAACCGGAGAAGGAATATTATTCTTAAAATATTTTTCTCTGAGTATTATTAATTGCGCATGTTGCAGCTGGATTTATATAGCTGTATTAGAACGAGTGGATAATAAAGTATTGTTTTGGCTCCTTCTCTTAATTGTTACCGTATTCGGTTCCATTATAATTGCACTAATAATTGCATTAATCAAACAAAACAATTGGGTTTATACAGTTCTAGGAATCTTCAAAATTAAAGCAATTCATCCCACCGCTTCTGCTTGGGATTTTTACTTCTCACAGCAGAAAGCATCGTATGTAATAGTAACTCTAATTGACAATACAAAAATAAAAGGGCTATATTCATCACACTCGTTCTCCTCTTCAGATGAAGAAAACCGGGATCTTTTCCTCGAAAAAATATATTACAAGAATGACGACAAGGAGTGGAACGAAGAAAAAGAAAATCATGGTTGTTATATTGCAAAGGATCAGATTAAGTTTATAGAATTCATGGAAGGAAGTAGCACAAATGGGAAATAGTCAAAATATAAAAAATAACGGATATCAACCTAGAAATATTGAGAAAAAAGGGTACCAACCAAGCGAGCAAGGTAACTTTGGATATCGCCCGGCAAAGGATGAACAAGTGCCAGTACCTCCAACAGTTGGGTCAAGAATTCCTATACCTTCGGATGATAAAGAGTAAGATTCATTTTAAAGAATACCTATTGCAGTCCATCTACCAAAGGGCAAAGCAATAGGTATTTTTATTTTCAATTTTTCGGAGCGAAATATGAAATTTTTATATTTTTATGGTTCTCAGGCCGAAAGCTATTCTTTTATCCGCGTCCACCGCCTGCTTATGACGGGCGAGGAGTTTAAGGGGCTGTCCACGGACGCAAAGCTGCTCTATGCGCTGCTGCTTGACCGCATGGGCCTGTCCATGCGAAACGGCTGGTTGGATGAGGAGGGCCGGGTATATATCTATTATACCGTCGACGAAATCCAGGAGGACCTGAACTGCGGCCACGGCAAAGCCTGTAAGCTTCTGGCAGAGCTGGATACGGTCAAGGGGATCGGCCTGATCGAGCGGAAAAAGCAGGGGCAGGGCAAGCCCACTAAAATCTATGTCAAGCAGTTTGCGGAGAGAGAAAGCACCCCTCAGCCGGGGCAGCCGAAAAGCGAAAGCCTGTATGACCGGAATACGGACGGCCATACGCCCGAAAACGGGACGTCTGGAAAGCGGGAAAACAGCGTTCATGGCGTTTCAAAACCGGACGGGAATTATAATAATAAGAATAATACTGAGAACAGTTATACTGATCCATCTATCTATCCATCAGAGGCAGAGGAAATTATTGAGACAGTGCGGGAGCAGATCGACTACCCCTTGCTGGCCATGTCCTACATGAACGACGACCCGGACTGTATTCTGGAGCTGATTTGCCATGTGCTGTGCTGTACAGCCCCGGACATGAAGATCGGCAGCGAGACCATACCTACGCCAAAGGTGCAGGCACGCTTCCGACGGCTGCGGTTTGAGCACGCGGCCTATGTTCTGGACGCACTTGAAAACACCACATCGGAGATCAAAAACATAAAGGCCTATCTGTTGACCGCGCTGTACAATGCGCCGCTGACGATAGGCCCTTATTATTCTGCCCGGGTGAGGCATGATGCCGCACAGTAAAATACGTTTCACGGTGAAACGAATTAAAGGAGGAACCAAATGGCAAAGGAAAAAAGCAGAAACATTCCCATTGAGAAGATCCATGATCTGCCCGGACTGGAGGACAGTAAGCAGCCGGACAAGGCATACGGCAGTCTGGTGAGCAGCATCCTCATCAACGGCGTCAAGGAGCCGGTAATTCTGCGCTCTATGGAGAACGGTGAGTACCAGGTTGTGGCCGGGTATAGGCGAAAGAGAGCGGTGGAACTGGCCAAGCTGCAGGAGATCCCTGCCCTGATCTATGACATGACGGAAAAAGAGGCTCTGGAATACCGGGCTAAGGCCGAAAAAGACCCCAAAACGCCGATACCCGGAAAACTTGTGGAAGAGGCGGCGGAGGAAAAAGCAAAGGCCGACTCGGCCGCAAAAACAGAGGACAAATCCGGGGAAAAAGCAGCGGAGCCTGCGCCACCCGCCGCAGGTAAGGAGAAAAAGCCTGCGGCAAAAGAGAGTAAGCCCAAATCGGCAAAGCCCAGGGAGGAAGCGCCTGCCGGTCCCGCTGCCGTAGGGCCTACCGGCACGGTCATCACCAAAATACTGGACAGCCGCCTGAATCCGCCCACGGCCAAGGACAAGAAAAGTCTGCCGGTTCCCGGAGAGGGCGAAGCCTTTTCCGTTATACTGCACCCGGCATTTTTGAAGAAAGCCGAAATTAACACCTTTTCCGTTGACCGGGAAGCCGACGACTTCAAGGAGCTGTATAAATCCATTGAGCGCTTCGGCGTGAAGGACCCGGTGCTTGCCAGAGTGGGTAAGGACGGGGAGCTGGAAATTCTCTCCGGACAACGGCGGCACCTGATTGCCGGTGAGCTGAATTACCCCGTCCCCACCATCATCCAGCAACTGGACGATGATGATGCCAAAATTCTTGTGGCTGACGGCAATCTGCACCGGGAACATATCTCCACCTACGATCAGGCCCGCGCCCTGCGCATGAAAGCGGACAGCATGAAACGCAAGGCGGGCCGCCGCAGCAAGGGGGACAATGGACCGAAGATGGACACGGACGAGATCCTTGCCAAAGAAATGGGCATGAGTACCTCTAAGCTCAACCGGCTGATGAAGCTGTCCGAAGCCACCAAGTGCGTCTGTGAGCTGGTGGATGAGGGCACGCTGGCCCCCTCCATTGCCTATAACATTGCGTTTCTGTCTCCCCAGCTTCAGGATACTGTTGTAGATCTGATCGGGGTCAATGTGAAAGTGAGCAACGAGAACACCGGGCGGCTGAAAGAAGTCGCACGGACGGAAAAGCTGGACGCCGGTAAGGTCCGGGATGTGCTGGAGGGCAGATACCCGCCGCCCAAGGTGGTAGAAAAGTCCAAGCCTGTTGAAACGGTAAAGGTACCGGCACCACCCATGGCCCCCACAGGCATCCCCAAGTCCCCGGATATTCCTGAGCCGCCCAAACCGGGCACTGTTGTTCCGTTCGTCCCACCTGCGGCTGATAGGAAAACGGAGCCTGCTCCCAACACAGCGGCCGTAAAAGCAGCTGAAACGCAGGACAAGGAAAATAGCTATGTGACAAAAGTTATTCTCACCGGGGACAGGCTGAGAAAGTACTTCCCGGATGTGAGCATGACACCCCGGGAGATTGAGGACAGCGTTTACGACGCGCTGGAGGAACGCCGCCAGCGGCAGGAAAGGCTGAAGCAGAAGACAGAAATTCTGAAAACCAAAACTGAGTCGGTGAAGTGAGACAATGAACGTACTTGTAGTTGAACCGGGCTATATGCCCTATGAAAAAGAGGTAAACGGCCTGCACGAAATGCAGGCCGTTGTGGGCGGATTGATCGATGCGATCTACCCCTATGATGATCCTGTGGCCATTGTCTGCAACGATGAGGCGCTGTTATACCACATGGAGTTCAATCGGAGTGTGGAGGGTGGCTACGGCGGCGTTTTCGGCACGTTCTTTGTCTGTGGCTGCGGAGAGGACAATTTTATTTCCCTCACTCCGGAGCAGATGGAGAAGTACCGGGAGAAATTCAAAAAGGCGGAGATCCTGATCGGTTCTCGCGGGAATGAGCCTGTCACCCTCAAGGTAGATGCCAAGCCGAAGCTGAGGCAGGAAAAAGCCGTAAAGCATGATGAAATCCGGCGCTGAGACGGCTGAAAGGGTAAGAGCACTGACGGAAAAGCTTGAGGCCGGAGTAAAAGCGGTTTTTGAGAGCGAAAAATACAAGGCCTATCTGAACGCCATGTCCCGGTTTCACCATTATAGCTTTGGAAATGTTATGCTCATTCTCATGCAGTGCCCGGAGGCCAGTCTGGTGGCGGGCTACACCACATGGAAAAGGCAATTTGGCCGGACAGTGAAACGAGGTGAACACGGCATCCAGCTTATTGCGCCGGTAAAGCGCAGTAAGCTGGTGAGCCGGGACAGGCTTGACCCGGATACGCAGCAGCCCGTCATCGGGCCGGACGGTAAGCCGGAGAAAGAATCTGTTTTCATGCAGGTTCAGGGCTTTCAGGTAGCCTATGTTTTTGATGTAAGCCAGACTGAGGGCAGAGAGCTGCCCTCACTGGGTGTGGATGAACTGACGGGAGAGGTTCCAAACTTTGACGCCGTGTTTTCCGCCGTAGAGGCAATCTCCCCGGTGCCGGTGGCGTTCCGCCCGGCATCGGCAGCCAAAGGCTGCTTTAACCACCTTGAGCGAAAAATCTACATCAATGAGGGAATGAGTCAGGTGCAGACCCTTAAAACCCTGATTCACGAGACGGCCCACGCCCTGCTCCATGACAGTTCAATACTGGATGAGGAAATCCCGAAAAAGGACCGGCACGCCAAAGAGGTGGAGGCAGAGAGCATTGCCTATGTAGTCTGCCAGCACTTCGGCATTGACACCTCGGATTATTCCTTCCCCTATGTGACCGGCTGGAGCCGTGGCAAAGAACTGCCGGAGCTGAAAGCATCGTTAGAGTGCATCAGCAAGACAGCTGCGGAGATGATCGACAGTGTGGAAACAGGGTTTCTGGAAATAGGTAAAGACTTAGTAGTCAAGGACGGGAATACATCTCACTGTAAAGCTGGCAACAATCGTCCTATTGTCATCAGTTATAGTTCCCAAGAGCGATTTTGAGCTTTTATTTGACAACTTCTTAAGAAACCCACTTTATACACCTTAATTATTAAATACAAATTAAATACAAATCACCCTAATATAAGCTTGCCATTAGACGAGCCCCTGCATTCGTTGCGCAGGAACCAACACCTATACAGAAGAATCAAAAATATAGCTATACATACGTGCGTCAATTACTCTGTTTATTTTACTATTCGTGTCAGAAAGAGAGTTCATTCGGAGAGTATCAAGTAATGCAATTGATTGTGCTGTACTAAGCTTACAATCATTTTTTAAAGTATTTAGAATATAACTTTCTTCGATTGTAAAACATACTTTTTCTGAAAAGGCATTTCTCAGCCGCTCTAACACAGCCATCTTCTGCGCATCGGAAATCCCAGTGTCATCTATGGAGCGAACCAATTTCTCCTCTGTAATCAAAACATATTTTGAATTCAGTCGCAGATTCGCTTTAATATTTGTAAATTTATCTTCTGATATTTTGTTTCTTGACAAGACAAATCTGGACATGACAGGAACTCGCTTAAAATCTCCACTTGATACAGATAACATTGCTCCAACCAACAACTTCACGTTTGTATTGCTATTTATAGTTGGGTCTAAAAAAGATAGGAACACACATTCTCCTACTCTTTCCCCTTTCAAAACAATATATCCGACCTTATACGTAGATGATAACAAAAAATTCCCAGTATATTTTTTGCTATTTTCTTCATCAACTTGAATGGTTAGTTCTACTCGGTCAGGTGACATATCATCAAAAAGAAGAACTGCCGTTTCAACTTCTGTAGACGAATTTGATACCGTCGGAAAAAAGTAAAAAAAATAAGATCCACAATATTTTTTATACCGATTTGACTGAAATCTATAATCAAAGCCCTCCATGTATAATTCGTCTGATAAACCAAGTAAATAGTCTATTGGAACGCTAAGTGCTTTGCTAAGAGCAATCAAAAAGTTGACATTTGGAGAACGTTGAATATAAAGACTCAAATTACTTTTTGAAATATCATATCCGAAGTAGTTTATCGCTTTGTGTAGATCCTCCAATGTAATTGATTTTATGTTCATAACCTGCCTTATACGCTCAGCGAAAATCTCCTGAGAAAACAGGCTTTTATTTTCTTTTTTCACGTAACTACAACTCCTTTGTATTAGAATAGCATTTTTAATATTCTTTTTCAATCTGCCAAAATACATAAAACTCAAATAAGCTTTTTTCGACATGCTTATTCAAAGTGTAGGTTTTTTAATCAGATATTGACTTTTATATCTAAAATGATATATTTACATCGAATTTAAACAAAGCGAAAAATGAATGTGAAAGGAGAGCGGCTATGAGCATATTTGAAATGAACAGGATCTACCTGAATATGGGCAAAGATTTTGTATTGGAACACCAGATTAACTTTGATAGGCTTCTTCAATCTTATGCTAAAGCAAAACAAGTAGATAAAAACCAGAAGAGGCTTATTGAAAATGATGGTACCTTTTATCGTGGACGGACAATCGGATGCTTAGTAGATGAATCAAACAAGTTCATAAAAGGACTCGGAATCATTAGAGCAGAAGCAGATATGGTGTCCTTTACTTCTAAGCGGCAGATTCGTTTGCTGGGACAAGCACTTTCTGGAAAAAACAAAAGGATAAGCGGTTATTCAATGATTTTGTTACACTGCATTTTTGATGAAATCAGAACCTGTCATCAACCTGATTTTGAGCTTTTGAAGGACTGCGCTAAAGTGATTCAAGAGCTTGTTTCCACATATTATGAATATTATCCCGAAGATGAGATAGCAAGATTTTTACTTAGGTGTTATTCAAAAGTCCTTGACGAGTTGGAAAATCCTAGCCGGCGTAAGACAAAAAACGATTTTCCCGGTATACCCAAGCACTGTGCCGACGATACTGTGGAATGATATAGAAGCGGGAATAATATAAAAATATTCCCGCTCTTATAAAAGAAATAAAGCAAGGAGGTAAGAAAATGAAAAAGAGGAAAATAAGCTGGCCAATATTACAAGCTCTTGCTGCTCTAACATCCAGTATTCTAACTGAAGCAATAATCGAACAATTATTCCCTAATGAATATACTGGAAACTATATTGATGGAATCTTAAAAATAAGTGAAGTCGTGAGCATCAGTTCATGGGCTAGAATCATCTTCATATTATCTATTTTCCTATTGATTTGGCTTTCACTTGCCATCTTTTTACCTGGATTAGAAGCACTTTTTTTTAGATTAAAATACCGAAATAAACCACGGTATAGAAAACAGGGAATAATTCGAGCCTATCGCGATATTAAACGTAAATTAAAACAGATTGCATTTCATATGGAAATTTATAGCATGCATAATGATGAGAGTAAAAATGTTGCAGCTATGTATTTCGTAGATATAGCTAAATATATTAATACATTATACCGCTATTTTTGCCCAAATAATAAAGCTGCAAAAAAAGTTGTACGCTCCGTGTTTAGAGAATCGGAGCATGTGCGTGATATAGATAAATATATTTCTCCGTATGATTATGATTTATATATTTGTTTACTATGTAAATTATATGAAAAAGCATCAGAAAATCATAAAAATAACAGTTACTTCGAATCTGATAGTATTGAGCTAACAAATAGATTAGAAAAATTGAAGCAGGTAACAAAGTTTGATATAGATTAGAAAAACTGAAGCAGGTAACAAAGTTTGATACATTTTCGTATAATCTATAGAATGAATTCTTTGCACATGTCTTGGGCTCCTGCCCCTGCAAGTATGGCATTTGGTAGCACAACAAACGCCCTTGTTAGGGAAAGACCCCTAAGACCCTATGAACGCCAAAATGCGTTTTGCTGTGAAATACGTTTCACGGTGAAACGCATTTTCTTTTTGAAGGAGGTACCATGCGCACAAGATCGCGCCATGTAAGTATATGGATGAATGAGGAGGAATACAGGAACCTGAAATCCCAGGCCCGGCTGGCGGGTATGGGAGTTGACCCCTTCATCCGAAATCTTGTTGCCGGGGTACAGCTCCGGCCCAGGCCGCCCGATGAATATGCGGCGCTGCTCCGGGAGCTGTCGGCAATCGGGAACAACATCAACCAGATCGCTCACTGGGCCAACGCCCAGAAGAGCATCCGCGAGGCAGAGATCGTGGAGGCCGCCGTGCTTGCCCGGGAAGCGTGGCGGCTGGTAAAGGAAAAGCTCTGATGGCTTACGACAAAATCATCACCATTCATTCCCGCCTGGACCAGCGGACCAATTACGCGCTGAACCCCGCAAAGACAAGGGACGGGGAGCGGGTTCTGTGTGCTGCCCTCAACTGTCAGCTGGATACCGCCTGCCGGGACATGCTGGAGACCAAGCGCCGCTGGAATAAGGAAAACCGCCCTGTTCAGGGTTATCATATCATCCACTCCTATGCCCCCGGCGAAGTGACGGCGGAACAGGCTCAGAAGCTGAGCGTTGAGTTTGCCCGGCGGCTGATCGGAGACCGGTTTGAGGCTGTGGTTGCCACCCATGTGGACCATGAACATATCCATTCGCATATTGTTTTCAACTCCGTCTCCTGTACAGACGGCAGGATGTTCCGCAACGACTTCAAGGCGTATTTTGGAGATATCCGGGGTGTCTCCAATGCCATCAGCCGGGAAAACGGTCTTTCCGTCATTGAGCCAAAAGGCAAGGGAAAACAATACGCCCAGTGGAACGCAGAGAAACAGGGTAAGCTCACCATCCGTGGTCTCATCCGGCAGGACATGGACACGGCCCTTGCAGGAGCTATCTCCATGCAGACCCTTTTTACGGCACTGGAAAAACAGGGCTACACCGTTAAACGCGGAGCAAATGTGAAGCATACCGCCATCAAGCCGCCCGGCAGTGAGCGCTTTATCCGTCTGGACAGTCTGGGTGAGGGCTATACGGAAGCGGATTTGAAAGCCCGGCTCCGGGAAAAGGCAGCGAAAACGCCTCCTGTTCAGGTGTATATTCCTCAGCAAAAAAGATACAGCGTGAAGCGGTACGGCGGCAATTCCCGCAAAACAAAGCCCAAAGGCCTGCGCCGCTTATACCTGCATTATCTGTATCTGCTGGCACCGCCCCGGCCCTATCAGCGGCAGCCGGTGCCTTTCAATGTCCGGGCGGAGGTGAGAAAGCTCGGCAAATACAAGCGGCAGTTTGCCCTGCTGCAAAAATACAGAATAGAAAATGAGAGTCAATTATCCATGCTTGCGGACGCTTTGCAGGCGGAGATCGACTCTCTTGTTTTTTCCCGGCAAGACCTGTACCGCCGGAAAAGGTGTGGAGAAGATGTAGCTGCTGAGATCAGCGGGATAAATCTTGCTCTCCGTCCCCTGCGCCGGGAGCTGAGGTGCTGTCAAAACATTTCTGCGTCTGTCCCGCAGATCCATGAGCATATCCGGCTCGCCGGGCAGACAGAGGAACAGAGCAAAAACAAATTCAAGGAAAAGGAAGTGAAGCAACATGGAAGTGAGCGGTGATGTGGCCGATCTGCTGGTCAAGGAGGGCTTGCAGGTGGCAGAACTGGCAGCCAGACTGTCCGGCAAAGGAATCGTGAATGCAGCCGCTTTGCTGGCGGCTATGGTGAAGAACAATTACAAGGTGGTCGGCAAGGTAGGCATAGACCGGCTGAATCGGGAGAATGTGGAGTCGGTGGTCATTCCTATCAAAAGTACAGACTTATCCGGATTCGAGAAAACGGCAAAGCGCTTCGGCGTGCTGTATGCGGCGGCAAAAAACGAGAATACAGAGGTCGTGCATATTATCTCCAATGTCAACTATTCTGCCCAGCTCAACGCCGTGCTGGAGACCATGGGCTACGGCATACCGGCGAGGGAGGTGCAGTCTGCAAAAAAAGCGAGGTCCCGCGCTCCACAAGAGACATCCTCAAAAGAGCGCGGGAATGGCTTGACGCCACAGCAGAGCAATGAAAAGCCCTCTGTCCGGGAGAAGCTGGAGGAACTGAAAGCCGTGGCGGAGACCCTGCATACGCCCCAGCGAAGCCGGGGAAAGGACAAAAACCGGTGAAAAGATCATTCAGAGACAGCGCCCCGGTGTGGGCGCTGTTTTTCCTTCTGGTCATCTATTTTGCCCTTATTGCTGCCAGCGTATATGAGGAGGGCATGACACTGTTTCAGCTAATCCCTCTTGCGATCAATGCAAAGTCAGGAGACATCCACTGGACAGCGTATACGCCGAAATTTATCCTCATTTTCCTTGCAGTATATGCAGGCGGTATAACCCTGTATTATTCCACCCGGCAAAACCGCAGGCCGGGAGAGGAGCACGGTTCGGCCCAATGGGGAAATGTCCATGCGCTGAACAAAAAGTACAGTGACAAAGACCCCAACAATAATGCCATCCTCACCCGGCATCTCAGCATGAGCCTGAACGGCAGAAAGCACATGCGAAATCTGCTTCAGATCATTGTGGGCGGCAGCGGCTCCGGCAAGACCCGCTATGTGGTCAAGCCCAACCTGATGCTGGCCAATGCCAGCTTTATCTGTACCGACCCAAAGGGCGAGATCGTCCGTGCCGTGGCTCTGTTGCTGCTGCAAAAGGGCTATGTGGTGAAAGTGTTTGACCTGATCGACCCGTCCCATTCGGACAGCTACAACCCCTTTCGGTATATCCGCAGGGACAGCGATGTATTCCGGCTCATCAACAATTTCATCCAGAACACCACACCGAAAAACGCCGGTCAGAACGACCCCTTCTGGGAGAAGTCTGAGACAGCTTTAGACGCAGCTTTGATGCTGTATCTGCTCCATGAGGCCCCTCCCGAAGAGCAGACCATGGAGATGGTGCTCACCATGATCGAATACGGCGCTGCCAAGGAGGATGACGACGATTACCAGTCGCCCCTGGACCTGCTCTTTGAAGCGCTGGAGGAGGAACAGCCGAACCATATTGCCCTGCGCCAATACCGCATTTTCAAGCAGGCCGCCGGTAAAACAGCAAAGAGTATTCTGGTTAGTGCCGCTGTCCGTCTCTCCGCCCTCACCCTGCCTGAAATACAGGACATAACCAACGAGGACAGTCTGGAAATCTCCATGCTGGGAGATCGCAGGCAGGCCATCTTCTGCGTCATCCCGGACAGCAACGACAACAGTCTGAACTTTCTTGTGGGCATGCTGTATACCCAGGCGTTTCAGGAGCTTTACTACCAGGCGGACAAGAACCATATGGGGCCGCTGCCCATTCCCGTGCGCCTGATGTTCGACGAATTTGCGAATGTTGCCCTGCCTGATGGTTATGCCCGCTTGCAGGCCACCATGCGCTCCCGGAACATCATGGCCACGATCATTTTGCAGAACATCTCCCAGCTTAAAGCCCTGTTTAAGGATGACTGGGAGGGTATTATCGGCAACGCGGACACGCTGGTGTATCTGGGCGGAAATGAACAGAGCACCCACGAATATATCTCCAAGCTGCTGGGCAAGGAGACCATCAGCACCACCTCCAGCAGCCAGAGCAAGGGGCGGAGCGGCTCCTTCTCCCAGAGCACGCAGCAGACAGGCCGGGAGCTGATGACCCCGGACGAGGTCCGGCTTCTGGACAACAAAAATGCGGTTGTGTTCATCCGCGGGGAGCGCCCGGTCATTGATGAAAAGTATGACCTGATGAAGCACCCCAATATTGCCTTTACCGAGGACGGCGGAGCGGCGCCCTATCTGCACAGCCCTCGCTGCATGTATGACATGAGATATTTACTTGAAATGGAGGAACGATTTGAAGAAAAACAATACTGAAAAGACGGCAAGGCGTATCCTGTGCCTGTGGAGTGCTTTTGCCCTTGGCCTGACGGTGTTTACCGGCACAGCCTACGCCGACGGCGATCCCCTGACCATTGTGAATAACCTGAGCGATTTTATTTTCTCCTGCATCAAGGCCATCGGTATCATCATCCTCGGCTGGGGCGTGGTGCAGGTAGGCATGAGCATCCAGAGCCATGATGCCAGCCAGCGGTCCCAGGGCTTTCTGTGTCTCTTCGGCGGCCTGGTCATCACCTTTGCCAAGGAGATATTGACCGCCATCGGCGTGACGTAAAAATGCGTTTCACCGTGAAACGTAATTCCATGGTGAAACGCATCTTTTTTATGGACTTATGTTATCGCCGAACAGGACAGTGATATAGTCCTGCCTGGCATTGATTACTCTGGCAACAAGCACAGTGCTTCCTTCTACCTTATAGACAGCAATATAATTCCCACAGACCAATATCCGCAGATCGCTGGAATATCCCGTCAGGGCAGCGACTGAGGGCCCGGCTTCGGCATGATGTTCCAAAATGCGCAGGTCCTTTGTTATGCTGCGCACAACCCGTCGGGCTGCGCTGGGATTCTTTAACTCGTAAATTATGTATTGTTTGATCTTCTCCAGGTCTCTTGCAGCCTCCGGAGAGATGACGAGCTTATTCATCGGCTATACCCAGGCTTGCCTCAACCTCATCCAGACTGAGCCAGCCTTCCTTTTCACCGGAATCAAAACCTTTTTGCACTTCTTCTATAAAACGGTGCATGGCTTTTGCCTTCATGTATTCCTCGTTTTCGGGAGAGGCAAGGAACGGAAGGCCGTTTGCGTTGATGGACTGCTGAATAAAGATATTTACGGCATCGGTAAAAGTAAGCCCCTGACGGGAATAGATATTCTCGACCTGCTGCTTTATTTCCGGGTTTATCCGCATCTGAAAGGTAGAAGTCTTGGGCGCATTGGCAACATTCAATTTGTGATGATCCATTTTTATCACCTCGCATTTAAAGTATAATACCCAAAGTTAAAAATGTCAATACAACGTAATTACAAGAACGGGAGGTGTAGACAATAAGTGACAACTGGGTAGTAAGAAATCTGGAAAACGCCCTTGCCACATGGAATGAGAAGCTGGCGGAGCTGTGGCAGCTTGTGACGCAGACGCCGGAGACCTTCAAGGGCGGTCAGATTTGGGGCGTCATTGTCAATATCCATTCAGCGCTGGTGGGCGTGGGTTACGGCCTGCTGGTGCTTTTCTTTGCCATGGGCATCTTTTCTTCAGCGGCGTCATTCAGAGAGCTGCAAAGGCCGGAATTTGCCCTGCGGCATTTTATCCGCTTCCTATTCGCAAAGGTGGCGGTTGGCCGGGGAATGGAGATCATGACGGCCATTTTTGCCATATGTGGCGGCGTTGCGTCCACGGTAATGGGCAGTATGGGTACAGCCGTCACCCAGACGGCGACCCTCCCCGCTGAAATCGTCTCGGCCATTGAAAATGTGGGCTTTATGGAGAGCATCCCTCTCTGGCTGGTTTCCTTTCTTGGTAGTCTGTTTATTACCGTCATGTCCTTTATTCTGATCCTCACGGTGTATGGCCGCTTTTTCCGGCTTTACCTCTATACCGCCCTCTCGCCTCTGCCCTTTGCCTCCTTTGCCGGAGAAAACACCTCGGTAATGGGCAAGGCCTTTGTCAAATCCTATGTGGGTGTCTGCCTGGAGGGTGCGGTCATCGTCCTCGCCTGCCTGATCTATTCTGCCTTTCTGTCCAGCGACGCGCCGTCGGTAGATACCACGCTTCCGGCAGTGACAATGGCATGGCAGTATCTGGGGCAGCTGGGCTTCAACATGCTGGTACTGACCGGCCTTGTCAAGGGAGCCGACCGGCTGGTCCGAGAGATGTTCAGCCTGTGAAGAAATACGGCGTAATCTATGCCGACCCACCATGGCGCTACAAGGTTTGGAACGGGAAGGGCAGGATTGAAAAACACTACCCGACGATGGAGCTGGAGAATATTATGGCTCTGCCCGTGGGAGAGCTTGCGGACAAGGACTGCGCACTGTTTTTGTGGGCAACCCTGCCCATGCTGCAGGAGGCGCTGCAGGTCATCAAGGAGTGGGGCTTTGAATACAAGACTACGGCCTTTGTCTGGGTCAAGCTGAACCGGCACAACGACGGCATCTTCTGGGGTATGGGCTACTGGACAAGAGCCAATGCTGAGATCTGCCTGCTTGCCACTAAGGGGCATCCCAGACGGCAGGCCAGGAACATCCATCAGGTTATCATCTCACACGTTGAGGAACACAGCAAAAAGCCGGAGGAAGCACGGCGGCGCATTGAGGCACTGCTGGGTGATGTACCCAGAATAGAGCTCTTTGCCCGCCGCACTACTCCCGGCTGGGATGTTTGGGGAAATGAGGTTGAAAGTGACATCTTCATGGAAAGCTGAAATGCGTTTCACCGTGAAACGCATTACCACACATTGTTAAGGCAGGTGAAAGCAATAGAAATCAAGATACCAAAAGAGATCCGTCAGTACAAGGAGAGCATCTTTTTCGGCCTTTCGGCCAGGCAGTTCTTTTGCTCCCTTGCGGCTCTGTTCATTGCCGCCGGTATATACCTGGGTCTTGGCCGCTTGATCGGCCGGGAAACGGCAAGCTGGCTCTGTATCGTTCTGGCAGCCCCTTTCGCGGCGGCCGGCTTTTTCAGCTACAACGGCTTGACCTTTGAACAGTTTTTGTGGGCGGTCGTCAAGTCTGAGCTGCTTTTTGCCGGGGAGCGGAAATATATCTCAGAAAATCCGTATTACGAAGCCTGTTTGGGAAAGGAGAAGTGATACCTGTGATCAGATCTCTTGCCGCAGCAAATCAAAGTGAACGGGA
The DNA here is from genome assembly GCA_022782265.1 of Clostridiales bacterium. Classification (GTDB taxonomy): domain Bacteria; phylum Bacillota; class Clostridia; order Oscillospirales; family Oscillospiraceae; genus Limivicinus. The sequence continues at coordinate 15,803 of JALFOM010000076.1, forward strand.
CAAGCTGAGAATACCCAAAAGTGTTCAGCAGACCATTCCTATTAAGCGCATTTACGCCGACGGCATCTGGCAGGTGGGCCGAAAACACAGCCGCACATGGAAGCTGACGGATGTCAATTACATCGCGGCCTCCCAGGAGGCCCAGCGCAGCATCTTTACGGCCTACTGCGGCGCGCTGAACGCACTGCCCACTGACGCCACCGCCAAGATCACCATAGTGAACCATCGGCTGAACCCGGCAGAGTTCGAGCGGCGCATTCTGCTGCCCTACAAGGGCGACTGGCTTGACCACTTCCGGGAGGAAGCCAATCAGATCATGCGCGACCGCTCCAAGCAGAGCAACAATCTGGTACAGGAGCGGTATATCACCCTGTCCATCGCCGAGCGAAAAATAGAGGAGAGCCGGGCGTACTTCCGCAGAGTGGAGAGCAACCTGAACAAGAGCTTTTCCCGGCTGGACTCCGGGCTGAAAGCCATAAGCAACTATGAGCGGCTTCGCATCCTCCACGACTTCTTCCGCCCCGGACAGGAGCAGTATTTCCAATATGATGACGCACAGGCCATGCGGAGGGGAGCAGACTTTCGTGAGCTGATCTGCCCGGACGGTATGTGCTTCAGGAAAAACCATTTTGAGATGGGAGACAAGTTTGGCCGGGTACTGTTCCTCAGAAGCTATGCTTCCTTTGTGGCTGACGACCTGATCTCTGACCTGACCGAGTTTTCCAGAAATCTCATGCTCTCCATTGACCTGATCCCCGTGCCCACAGACGAGGCGGTCAAGGAAGTGGAGAGTATTATCCTTGGTGTGGAGACCGACATCACCCGCTGGCAGCAGCGGCAGAACGCAAAGAACAACTTCACAGCGGAAGTGCCCCGCACCATGGAGCAGAAGCGGGAAAACTCCCGGGAGTACATGGATGACCTGACCATGCGCGACCAGCGTATGATCTTTTCCATCATTACCATTGTCCACACCGCTGACAGTCTGGAACAGCTGGACGCCGACTCCGAGAGCCTGTTTGCCATCGGCAAAGAGCATCTTTGCGATATCTCTTCCGCCCGCTATCAGCAGGAGGACGGCCTGAATACCGCTTTGCCCTACGGCCTGCGGCGGCTGAAAGCCCTGCACACCCTCACTACCGAGAGCTGTGCCGTCGCCATGCCTTTCCGTGCACAGGAGATACAGGATCCCGGCGGCATATCCTACGGCATCAATGTGATCTCAAAAAATCCGCTGATCTGCGACCGGAAACGGCTGGTGTCTCCCCACGCCTTTTATCTGGGCGTGTCCGGCTCCGGTAAATCCATGGGGATGAAAAGTACCATACAGAATGTGGCCCTGGGCACGGAGGACGACATTATTATTGTGGACGCTGAACGGGAATACGGCGCGCTGACCCGCGCTTTCGGGGGCGAGGTGGTGGAGATATCTCCCCACAGTATGCACCACATCAATCCTCTGGAGGTGGTCAAAGGTTACGAGAATGAAAATCCCATTGCGTTGAAGTCTGAGCTGATCACCAGTATTCTGGAGCAGCAGATGGGGGCCGGGATCATGAGCGGAAGCTACAAATCCATCATCGACCGCTGCACAGCCAGCGTGTTCAAACCCTATCTCAGCGGCAAGGCTCCGGCACACGTTTGATGTGCCGAGGCATTTTGCTGCCCAGGAGCCGGAGCAGCAGGAAGAGAGCTCCGCAGCGGATCAAGTTCAAAACACGGCGGTATACACAGTGCATAGTACTTTACTTTATGCCAACAGACAGCACCGGAGAAATACGTTTCACCGTGAGACGTATTTTGAAGATATTCCCCCCGCAAAGGAGCCAGGGCGGCAGGAGACCGTCAACGAGTCCAAAAAGAAGGCCGGAAGTAAAGCCGAGAAGCCTGTCTTGGAAAGAGATTCGCGCAGAGAAATACACTCTTCGCAGGTACGAAGTCAGGCCCATGAGCAGAAAGCTCAGTCAGTTAAGGAACAGGGCCGCAGGCTTGCCCAGCGGAGCGCAGCCAGACAGTCGGCAAGCGGCAAACAAGCTCGTGCGCCTGCTGCAGCGCGGTTGAAATCCACTCTGAGCCGTTATGCGAAGAAAACAGGGGGTGCCGCCCTGCTTACAGGCGGCGGGATCGTGGCGGTAATTCTGCCCCTGATCTTAATCCTTGCCTTTGCCGCGCTTTTGTACTCAGACGGAGGAGCCAAAACACCGGTCAGTGAGGAGGTAAACGCATACACGCCGCTCATCCAGCTTTATGCAAAGCAGCACGGCATTCCCCAATATGTGGAGCTCGTCAAGGCCGTGATGATGCAGGAGAGCGGGGGCCGGGGCAGCGACCCCATGCAGGCGTCGGAATGTTCATACAATACCAGATATCCAAATACTCCGGGGGCTATTACCGACCCGGAGTATTCTGTCAATGTAGGTATTCAAAATCTTGCGGCAAGTCTGGCTCAGGCCGGA
>JALFOM010000002.1 GCA_022782265.1 Clostridiales bacterium
TTGACTTTGTCAACGACTTGAATGTCCTCCCAACCGGGAGGACATTCTGTTTTCGCTTGACAGCGCCGGGCTTCAAAGCCCCAGTACGTTGATCAGCAGGACCCAGGCCAGACCGTAATAGGACACCACGGCCACCAGGTCGTTAATGGTGGTGATCAGCGGGCCGGAGGCTACGGCGGGGTCGACGCCTAATTTTTTGAAGAAAATGGGGACGACCGTGCCGGAGACGCTGGATAAGATCATGGAGATCAGCAGCGCCGCTCCCGTGCAGAGGGACAGGGAAAAGGCCGCCACGGCGCTCTGTCCTTTAAACAGCATCAGATAGGCCCCAATCAGCCCAAAGGACAGCAGCCCTAAAATCAGGCCGTTGACCAGACCCACCCGGGCCTCCTTGCCTACAAGATACAGCTTTTGCCTGCCGCCGGTCTGCTCGTCCATCAGCACGCGGATGGTGACCGCCAGAGACTGGGTGCCCACGTTGCCGGCCATGTCCAGCACCAGGGACTGAAAACAGACGATCAGCGCCACATGGGCCACCACGCGCTCAAACAGCCCCACCACAAAGGACACCACAATGCCCAGACCCAGCAGGACGATCAGCCAGGGCAGCCGCTTGCAGATACTCTTTTTCAGCGGCTCCCGCAAATCCTCCTCCGCGGACAGACCGGCGAATTTGGCGTAGTCCTCGCCCAGCTCGTCGCCAATCAGCAGGGCGATGTCCTGGGCCGTCAGCACGCCTCTCAGCCGGTTTTCCCCGTCCAGCACGGGGATGGAGTCCTCAGAATAATTCTTGATCTGCTCAATACAGTCCTCAATCAGCTCGTTTGCGTAAACATAGGGGTAGGCGCTCATCATGATGGCGTCAAGGGCTGTGTTTTCCCGGGCAATGATCAGATCCTTCAGGTCGATGGCCCCTAACAGCACCCCTTCTTCGTCCACAACATAGATGGTGGAGATATTGTCGTTTTCCGCCGCCTGGGCCACCAGCTCTTTCATGGCCTGCCGCACCGTCAGACCGGCGCGGATGGCAATGTAATTGGTGGTCATTTTGCTGCCGATCTCGTCCTCGTTAAAGGAACTGAGCAGGGCGACCTCCCGCTGGACCTGCTGGGGCATCAGCTCGATCAGGGTGTTGCGCTGGGCCTTATCCAGCTGCTGCAGATAGTCCACGGCAGTGGCAGGCTCCAGCAGGGTCAGAATCTCCACCCGCTTTTTCAGGCTCAGTTCGCCCAGAAAATCCTTCAGACGGTCGGAATATTCCAGAATTTCCGCCAGGCTTGCCCCGTCAAGGATACTGTATAGCCTGCGCCGTTCATCGCTCCGCAGAAGCTCCATGGCCTCCGCCACGTCCTTGCCATGGTAGGACAGGAGCTGCTCCTGCATCCGCCTGGGGGTCAGGTTGCTCCGGATGACCTGGACGATCTCTGCCCGGTAGTCCGGGTGCTGGTTTACCATCAGGTTTTCGTTGAAAACATTTTTTGCCGCGTTCATTGTGCTTTTCCTCCTTTTTCACATGGTTTCTGCCGCAAAAGCGGGTGCAGACCGGGTAGAAAAGGAAAAATGGACATAAAAATTCCACTGTCCCTTTTACTCGGGCTGCTCCGCGTTTGACGCAGTGCAGCGGGGGAAACGGACAATGGCAGCCAAATTCAGCGCGGCAAAACCGGCTCAGAACACAGACGTCCCGCAGCCGTACCCGTCGCGATGAAAGGAGAATGCCCTGTCCGTTTTTCGACTACTGCCGCCGGCGTCCATAAACTCACCTCACAAAAATTTGATACGGCAAATTGCTTTGCCGCATTCAGTATATCACCCCGCGGCGGGAAAGTCAATTTGAAGAAAAAAAGACCAACGCACCGGAGTGGTGCGTTGGTCAGACTGTAGACAAAGCTATCGGCAGTGTATAGAAATGCATGGGGAGAGTGCAGAGAGGGGACGGGAGTCCCCTTTCTGCGTTCAATCCATGCTTATTCAGGAGTATTTTTGAATACTCCTGAATAAGTTTTCAAGGCGTCGAACTTTGTCGACGCCTTGACCAACGCACCTTTTCGGCGCGTTGGTGAAAGCTCGTTTTTCAGTTCAGCCCTTGCGGAAGCGGGAGAGGAAGTCCCGGGTCTCCTGCTTCTGGGGATTGCCGAAAAGCTCCTCCGGGCTGCCGTCCTCGCAGATGACGCCCTGGTTCATGTACACCACACGGGTGCTCACATCCCGGGCAAAGGCCATCTCGTGGGTCACCACCAGCATGGTCATGCCCTCCTCGGCCAGGCGCTGCATAACGGTCAGCACCTCGCCCACCATCTCCGGGTCCAGGGCGGAGGTAGGCTCGTCAAAGAGCAGCACCTCCGGGTCCATGGCCATGGCTCTGGCGATGGCCACGCGCTGCTTCTGCCCGCCGGAGATCTGCCGGGGCTTGGCGTTGATGTAGGGGGCCATGCCCACCTCCTCCAGATACTTCATGGCGTGCTGCCGTGCCTCATCCTTGTTCCTTTTCAGCACCTTGGTCTGGCCCACCACGCAGTTTTCCAGCACGGTCATGTTGCTGAACAGATTGAAGGACTGGAACACCATGCCCACATGGGAGCGGTATTCCGTGGGGTTCACGCCCCGGCCCACCACGTTCTTGCCGTGATAGAGGATCTCGCCGGAAGAAGGGGTCTCCAGCAGGTTGATGCAGCGCAGAAGGGTGGATTTGCCGGAGCCGGAGGCGCCGATAATGCTGATCACATCGCCCTTTTCCACGGTAAAATCAATATCCCTTAAAACCAGGTTGCTGCCAAAGGACTTGGACAGGTGGTTTACCTGTAAGATCAATTCACCCATCTCAGCGCTCTCCTCTCGCGGTAAAGTTGCGGTTTTTCATGGACTGGGTCAGGTTGTCCCGGTATTCCTTGCTCCGCTCGTCAAAGGGCGTGCCCTTGTCCGGGTGGTTGTAGGTCCCGGCGGTCATGGTCAGCTGATCGTCCTGTGCCAGCTCGTAGCTGTCGGCGCCGTCCATCCGCCTCTCCACCCAGCGCAGCAGGAAGGAGGCGATCAGGGTCATGGTCAGATAGCCGATCATTTCGATGGCGGCGGAGGGGAAATACATGTTGTTCACACCCACAATATAGCGGTGGGCGGCGAAGAACTCCGTAAAGCTGATGATGAACATGACGGAGGTGTCCTTCACGTTGATGATGAAGTTGTTGCCGATCTGGGGAATGATATTGCGGATGGCCTGGGGCAGAATGACATTCAGCATGGTCTGCACATGGGTCATGCCGATGGCCATGGCCCCCTCGGTCTGGCCCGGGTCAATGGAGATAATGCCGCCCCGGACAGACTCGGCCATGTATGCACCGGTGTTGATGGAGACCACAATGAGCGCTGCCAGCCAAATGCCGGAGTTGCCCTGAAAGGCGATGGAACCGCCGCTGAAATAGGGCAGGCCATAGTAGATGAATACGGCCTGAAGCACCATGGGGGTGCCGCGGAAGACCTCCACATAAATACGCACGATGACCCGGATCAGCTTCAAAAGAAAGCGCTTGGGCAGCGGGTCGTTTTTGGAATAGGGGATGGTGTTCAGAATGCCGCAGATCAGGCCGATAATGCAGCCGATTACGGTGGCGGCAAGGGCTAAGATCAGCGTATTTCGAACGCCGTTGAGATACATGGGCCAGTATTTGCTCCACAGCAGAGCCATATCCTGCCCCAGCTTGACCAGTTTATCCATGGACTGCACTCCTTCTTGAAAAAGCGGCAGCCTCCGGCCCGGAACAGGGCCGGAGGAGCCGCGCGGTTTTAATATAAGGGCTTAAACCTCGGGCTGAATGGCGATGGCCTGATCCATCAGGGCATTGAAGTCGTCCTCAGTCATCTGGGAAAGCACGCTGTCGATGGCCTCGCGCAGGAAGCTGTTGCCCTTGAGAACGGAGATGCCGATGTTCACGTTCTCGGCCCGCTCTTCCTCGCTGGCAAACTGGAAGTCGCCGTCAGTACCGGAGAAGTTCAGAATGACCAGATTATCGTCCTTGGCCACGGCAGCCATGGCAGTGGGCATATCGGTGCAGACGAAGTCCACGGTGCCGGTCTGGAGCTGCATGATCATAGCGGGGGCAGTCTCAGCGGGGGCCAGCAACTCAGCGTCGGGGATCTGGGGCAGGCAGGAGTCATACCAGATGGTGCCGGACTGGGAAGTGCACTTGCCGCCGGCCAGATCGGCGATGGAGCTTGCGGAAGCGAAGGGGCTGTCCTTCGTGGTGACGCAGACGATGGTGGCGTAGTAGTAGGGGCCAGCCATATCGACCTCAGCCATGCGGTCGGCAGTCATGGACTGGCCGGCAATGTTGGCGTCCATGGTCTTGGACTGAACGGCGGGGCAGAGGGAATCCCATGCGCTGGAGACGATCTCCAGCTCCCAGCCGTTTGCCTCGCAGATCTTCTTGGCAATCATCACGTCGTAGCCGTTGGCGTAGGCGCCGGGGACATTGGAGATGGGGACGGCACCGTTGGAGTCGTCCATCTGCGTCCAGTTGTAGGGGGCATAGGCGCACTCCATGCCGACGGTAAACACGCCGTCCTCAACGCCGGTGAATTCGGCAGCGGAGCTTTCTTCTGCGGGGGCTTCAGACTCAGCGGGCGCGGCGGATTCGGCGGGGATCGCGGTCTCGCCGCAGGCGGTCAGCGCGAAAATCATGGCAAGCAGCATCAGAATGGAAACAAACCTCTTCATTTTGTACCTCTTTCTGGCTCTTTACGAACCGTTCCGGCTCTCGTCTCCCTGCCGGACGGGATGATAAATAAAAAATGAACCGCTTTGTCAAGCGGTCCATGGAAAATCGGGGAATGGCTTCGGTCAAGCCGGTCCGGATAGTCATCGATAGCGCTTCACAAAAAACTGTGACAGTCCGGCAGATCTTCTCTGCCGGCCCAGCATAGGAAAATCAGGCAATCTTCCTATCCTTCGGCGGTGGTCCCTTTCCGAACCGGCGGCTGCCTGGCCTTGCCGGAGCGTACTGATGAATACCGCGCCTCTATCTAAGCGATTCAATTTTGAGTGCATATTACCATCGGTTTCCCGGCTTGTCAATGCCATTTTGACAAATCCGGGCATTTTTGTAAAATCAACAGAATTATTGCCAAACGGGGGATCGTTTTATAGACAGTTTGCGGCACTTTAAATCACTACGAAAGTAAAGAAAAGCCGGGAAAAACATACCATGTGTAGAAAAACAGGGGGGACGTCCGAAAACGTCCCCCTGAATATCATATCTCAATGCTGGTAAAGCCCATCAGCTCAATATCCGCCTGGGCGGCTTTTGCCTTGCCCTCGGCGATGGCCAGAACCACAAGGGATTCCTTTTTGGACCTGGGGCCCGTGCAGCAGACCACGGTGTCATACTGTTTGGCAAGCTCTTCGGGGTTTGCCGTCACGCCGCAGTTGAACACCACGCCCTCTTCCTCCATCAGGCGCACGCGCCGGCGCACGATTTCCGGGGGAAGCTGGTTGTTGGGGATCTGCAGCAGCTGGCCGCCGGGCTCTGCGCCCTTGTCAAACACCGTGACCAGATGGCCCCGGCGGTTTAAGTGCCAGGCCGCCGCCATGCCCGCAGGGCCTCCGCCGATGATGGCGGCGGTTTTTCCCGAACGGGACTGGGGCGGCTGGGGCAGCATGAAGCCCTTTTCAAAGGCAAATTCGATGATGAACAGCTCGTTTTTCTTAATCTGCACCGGCTCACCCTGCTCGCCCAGCACACAGGCCCGCTGGCAGAAGGCGGGGCAGATGCGCCCGGTAAACTCCGGGAAGCAGTTCACCTTCAAAAGCCTTGACAGGGCGTGCTCCGGGTTTTCCCGGCGGAGCATGTCGTTCCACTCCGGGATGAGGTTGTGCAGCGGGCAGCCCAGCCGCTTGCCGTGAAACACGATGCCGGACTGGCAGAAGGGTACGCCGCAGTTCATGCAGCGGCCGCTCTCTTCCCGGCGCTCTTTTATGCTGTCGATCATGTCACACCCCTCCTTCGGAGAAGGCCATCAGCTCGGCCTCGTCCCGGCCGATGCCCTTGGCCTCATATTTTGCGATCCGCCGGGCCATCACCATGTAGTCCCGGGGGACGATCTTTTTGAAATCGGCGGCTTTTTCCGGGAAAGCCTCCAGCAGCGCCCTGGCCTTGGGGGAGCCGGTGGCCTGAACGTGCTCGCTCAGAAGCTCCTTCAGCTCCGCAATGTCATAGTCCTCGGTGACGGGGACAATGTCCACCATGGTCTTGTTCACCCGCAGATACAGGTCGTGCTCCGTGTCCAGCACATAGGCGATGCCGCCGGACATGCCCGCAGCGAAGTTGCTGCCGGTGCGGCCGATGATGACCACCTTGCCGCCGGTCATGTATTCGCAGCCGTGCTCGCCTACGCCCTCCACCACGGCGGTGGCCCCGGAGTTTCTGACGCAGAAGCGCTCTCCCGCCCGGCCCCGGATGAAGGCCGAGCCGCTGGTGGCGCCGTACAGGGCCACATTGCCGATGATCACGTCGTCCTCGCTGTCGCCGCAGCCCAGCTTGGGCGGGTACACGGCGATTTTTCCGCCGGAGAGACCCTTGCCCAGATAGTCGTTGCTGTCGCCCTGAAGCTTCAGGGTCAGACCCTTGGGGATGAAGGCGCCGAAGGACTGGCCCGCGCCGCCCCGGCAGCTGATGACATAGCTGTCGTCGGCAAGGGATGTGCCGAAGCGCCGTGTCAGCTCCGCGCCGAAAATGGTGCCGATGGCCCGGTCCGTGCAGCACACGTCCACGGAGACGCTGTTTTTCTTTCCGCTCAGCAGCTTCATAAACACCCGCTCATCCAGGGTGGAGTCCAGCTCAAAATCCGCCGCGTCCCTGGGGTCAAAGCGGACGGGGCTGCTCTCGGAGCGGCTCAGCAGGGGACTGAGGTCCACCAGCTCCGCCCGGTGGGTGCGCTGGTGGGGCCGGCATTTTAACAGCTCCGTGCGGCCCACAAGCTCGTCCACGGTGCGCACGCCCAGAGAGGCCATGATCTCCCGCAGCTCCTGGGCCACAAAGTTCATGTAGTTTACCACATACTCCGGCTTGCCGCTGAAATTCTTCCGCAGCTCCGGGTTCTGGGTGGCAATGCCCAGCGGGCAGGTGTCCCGGTTGCAAAGCCGCATCATCCGACAGCCCAGAGCGATCAGGGGAGCGGTGGCAAAGCCAAATTCCTCCGCGCCCAGCAGACAGGCCACGGCCACATCGTAGCCGTTCATCAGCTTGCCGTCCACCTCCAGCCGGACCCGGGAGCGCAGGCCGTTTTTCATCAGGGTCTGGTGGGCCTCCGCCAGGCCCAGCTCCCAGGGCAGGCCCGCGTTGTAGATGGAGTTCTGGGGCGCGGCGCCGGTGCCGCCGTTATAGCCGGAGATCAGCACCAGCTGGGCCCCCGCCTTGGCCACGCCTGCGGCGATGGTGCCCACGCCCGCCTCGCTCACCAGCTTTACGGAGATAGCGGCGTTTTTGTTGGCGCATTTCAGATCGTAGATCAGCTGGGCCAGGTCCTCGATGGAATAGATATCGTGATGGGGCGGGGGAGAGATCAGGGACACGCCGGGGGTGGAGCAGCGGGTGCGGGCGATCCAGGGCCAGACCTTGCTGCCGGGCAGATGGCCGCCCTCGCCGGGCTTTGCGCCCTGGGCCATTTTGATCTGAATCTCTTTGGCGGAGACCAGATACTCGCTGGTGACGCCGAAGCGGCCGGAGGCCACTTGCTTTACGGCGGAGTTTTTGTCCGTGCCCAGGCGCTCCCGCGTCTCGCCGCCCTCGCCGGAGTTGGACTTGCCGCCCAGCCGGTTCATGGCCAGGGCCAGACACTCGTGGGCCTCCTGGGAAATGGAGCCGTAGGACATGGCCCCGGTTTTGAAGCGCTTGACGATCTCGCTTACCGGCTCAACCTCCTCAAGGGGCACCGGCGTGACCTTTTCCCGGTCAAATTCCAGCAGACCCCGCAGGGAGTGGGGAGTGTCCTCGTGCCGGGACAGGCGGGAGTATTCCTTATATTCCTCGTAAGAGCCCTCCCGCACCGCCTTTTGCAGGGTCAGTATGGTCATGGGGTCCCACAAATGCTCCTCCGCCCCGTTGCCGGAGCGCAGAAAATGCATACCCTGGCTGTCGGTGGCCGGGTCGATGGGCAGACCCATGGGGTCAAAGCCCATGTCGTGCCGCCAGATCACCGCGTCGGCGATCTCCTGCATACCGATGCCGCCCACGCGGCTGACGGTGTTGCCGAAATAGCGGTCGATCACGTCCCTGTTGATGCCCACGGCCTCAAAGATCTGGGCGCTGCGGTAGGACTGGATGGTAGAGATGCCCATCTTGGAGGCGATCTTCACCACGCCGTCCAGCACCGCCCGGTCATAGGCGTCCACGGCGGCGTAGTAGTCCCGGTCCAGAAGGCCCATGCCGATCATCTCGCCGATACATTCGTGTACCAGATAGGGGCAGATGGCGGTGGCGCCGTAGCCCAGCAACGTAGCGAAGTGGTGTACGCACCGGGGCTCCGCGCTTTCCAGAATCACGGACACGGCGGTGCGCTTTTTGGTGCGCACCAGATACTGCTCCAACGCGGAGACCGCAAGCAGGGAGGGGATGGCGGTGTGGTTTTCGTCCACGCCCCGGTCGGAGAGAATCATAATGTTGGCCCCACTGCGGTAGGCCTTGTCGCAGCTGACAAACAGCATGTCCAAAGCCCGCTCCAGAGAGGTATTTTTATAGTACAGCAGGGGGATAACGCAGCTTTTCAGCCCGGGCATGTCCAGAGACTTGATCTTCATCAGCTCCATGCCGGTGAGAATGGGGCTGTCCAGCTGCAGGACCCGGCAGTTTTCCGCCCGCTCCTCCAGCAGGTTGCCGTCGGTGCCCACATAGATGGTGGTGTCCACCACGGTCTTTTCCCGGATGGAGTCGATGGGCGGGTTGGTCACCTGGGCGAACATCTGCTTGAAGTAGTTGAACAGCGGCTGGTGCTTTTCCGACAGCACCGCCAGCGGGATATCCGCGCCCATGGCCTGGGTGGGCTCCACGCCGGTCTTTGCCATGGCCAGCACGGAGCTTTTTACGTCCTCATAGGACCAGCCGAAGGCCTTGTACAGCCGGTCACGCACCGGCTGGGAATTTTCCTCCAGACGCTTTTTGGCTGTAGGCAGCTCGGAGAGCTTCACCAGCTCCAGATCCAGCCACTCGCCGAAGGGGTGGTAGCGGGAGTAGGCCTCCTTGATCTCGTCGTCAAATTTGACCCGGCCCTCCACCATGTCGGCCAGCAGCATCCTGCCCGGCTCCAGCCGGGAGCGCTTGACAACCTTTTCCGGGGGCAGCTCCATAACGCCCACCTCGGAGGAGAGGATCAGCCGCTTGTCGTCGGTCAGATAGTAGCGCAGGGGGCGCAGACCGTTGCGGTCCAGCACCGCGCCCACGGTGTCGCCGTCGGAAAAGAGAATGGCCGCGGGGCCGTCCCAGGGCTCTATCATGGTGGCGTAGTAGTGATACATGTCCCGGCGGCTGCGGCTCATGTCCCGCTTGCCGTTCCAGGGCTCGGGGATGGTGACCATCACCGCCAGAGGCAGCTCCATCCCGGAAAACATCAGAAATTCCAGGGTGTTGTCCAGCATGGCAGAGTCGGAACCGGCGGTGTTTACCACCGGCAGCACCTTGTCCATGTCGTTTTCCAGCAGCCTGGAGTGCATGGTCTCCTCGCGGGCCAGCATACGGTCGATGTTGCCCTGAATGGTGTTGATCTCCCCGTTGTGGAGAATGAGCCGGTTGGGGTGGGCCCGCTCCCAGCTGGGGAAGGTGTTGGTGGAGAAACGGGAGTGTACCAGCGCCAGGGCGGAGGCGCAGCGCTCATCCTCCAGATCCGGGTAAAAGCGGCGCAGCTGCTCCACAAGGAACATGCCCTTGTATACGATGGTACGGCAGGAGAGGGAGGCAATGTAGGTGTCGGTGACGGACTGCTCAAACTCCCGGCGCACAATGTACAGCCGCCGGTCAAAGTTCAGCCCCGGGGCCACGCCCTCCGGCCGCTTGATAAAGCACTGGGCGATATAGGGCATGCAGGACAGGGCTTTCTGGCCCAGAATCTCCGGCCGGGTGGGCACGTCCCGCCAGAACAGCAGCTCCATGCCCTCCTTGCCCAGCAGAATCTCAAACAGCTTCATGCAGCGGCTGCGGCGGATCCGGTCCTGGGGCAGGAAAAACATGCCCACGCCGTAATCCCGGGGGCCGCCCAGGTCAATGCCCCGCTCCTTCCCCACGGCGGAGAAAAGAGCGTGGGGCACCTGAAGCAATATGCCCACGCCGTCGCCGGTCTCCCCGGCGGCGTCCCGGCCTGCCCGGTGGCGCAGCTTCTCCACAATGGAGAGGGCGTCGCTGACGGTCTGGTGGCTGGGCTCGCTGTTTAAATCCACCACGGCGCCGATGCCGCAGGCGTCGTGTTCAAATCTGGCGTCGTACAGGGAATGCTTCTGTCTGTCTTCCATGGTCTCACCTCTGTGAAGGGAAAAAGGCTCCCAATTTTCCACAAAGTATAATTTTCTTTGTGAGACGTGTCAATAATGCCTCTCCATTTTTGGTGTATTATACTAAAATACTGTACTGAATTGCTGTGGTAAAGTGAAAAACGCCTTATTCTTCTGAAAAACCCCTTGCAATACCGTCCCGGCAGGTGTATCATTATACCAATCGAAAAGCCGGGGAGCCTGCAGTACAGGCTGAGAGGAAGGTGTGACCTTCGACCCTTGAACCTGATTTGGATAATGCCAACGTAGGGAAAGCAATCCGTATTTTTCCGGAGACACCATTTCAGGCGTCTCCGGTTTTTCTTTTCTCTTTTGAAAGGATGGTGAATTTGGCATCCGCGGTCAGCCCGCGGCGGGCGGAAGGGGAGCGCCTTGCGCTTGTATAACAGCGATGGGAAGCCGTGTTCCGGCGTGAGAGGAAGCCAGTAAGCTTCGACCGACCTTCCGGGCAGCCTATGCCCATTTTGAGGGAAGCGACGCTGTTATTGCCGGTTCCCTGTCAGTAAAAGGAGAGTATATCATGAAAAAAACAAATGTGAAAAAGCTGGCGCTTGCCGGTATTCTGTGCGCTGTGGCCGTTGTGGGAAGTCTGTTTTCTTTCCCGGTTTTCGGCAGTAAATGCGCCCCTGTTCAGCATATGGTGAACATCCTCTGCGCCGTGTTTCTGGGCCCGGCCTACGGCGTGGGCGTGGCCTTCGGCGCAAGCCTGATCCGCAACCTGCTGGGTCTGGGGAGCCTGATGGCCTTTCCCGGCAGCATGTTCGGCGCGCTGCTCTGCGGCCTTGCGTACAAGGGCTGGAAGAAGCTTCTCCCCACGCTGATCGCCGAGGTGTTCGGAACGGCCGTTCTGGGCGGCCTCTGCGCCTACCCGGTGGCCATCTTCCTGATGGGACAGAATGCCGCCGCCATCGCTTTCTACGCCTACATCATCCCCTTCCTGATCTCCACCGCCGGCGGCGCCATCATCTCCGGCGTGCTGATCTTCTCCCTGCAGAAGGCGGGGGTTCTTGAGAGGATGCAGAACCAGCTCAACCAGTAAATTACTCAAACCGAAGGGAAATCAGACTATGCTTCAGGACATGCTTGAAAATGTGCGCCGGAAGGCCCCGCTGATCCACAATATCACCAACTATGTGACGGTCAACGACTGCGCCAACATCCTTCTGGCCTGCGGCGCATCCCCCATCATGTCCGACGATATGGGCGAGGTGGAGGAGATCACCTCCCTCTGCGCCGGTCTCAACATCAACATCGGCACGCTGAATCAGCGCACCCTGCCCGCTATGCTGGCCGCCGGGAAAAAGGCCAATGCGCTGGGACACCCGGTGGTCCTTGACCCGGTGGGCGCGGGCGCTTCCACGCTGAGAACCGCCTCCGCCCGGAGACTGCTGGAAAACATCCGATTCACGGTGATCCGGGGCAATATTTCCGAGATCCGCGCCCTGGCCTCCGGCGCTGTCAGCACCAGAGGGGTGGATGCGGACGGAGCATACAGCGTGACGGAGGAGAATCTGAACCGGGCAGTGGAGGAGATCAGGGCCTTTTCCCGGGAGACCGGCGCGGTCATCGCCGTCACCGGCGCCATCGACATTGTGACCGACGGGGAACGGGCCTTCTGCATCCGGAACGGACGGCCGGAAATGAGCAGGATCACCGGCACAGGCTGCCAGCTCTCCGCCATGACAGCGGCCTACGCGGCGGCAAATCCCGGCCAGGCCCTCACCGCCGCTGCCGCCGCCGTGTGTGCCATGGGGCTGTGCGGGGAGATGGCCATGGCGCGTATGACGCCCCTGGACGGCAACGCCAGCTACCGGAACTATATCATCGACGCGGTGTATCATTTAACTCCCCAGGAGTTGGAAAGAGGCGCAAAATATGAACTGCGATAAGGAAAAGCTGCTGCTCTACGCGGTGACAGACCGGGCCTGGACCGGAAAAATGAGCCTTGCCCAGCAGGTGGAGGCCGCGCTGCAAAACGGCGCGACCTGCGTTCAGCTGCGGGAAAAGGCGCTGGATGAAGAAGGGTTTCTGGCCGAGGCGCTGGAGCTTCGGGCCCTGTGCAGGCGCTACGGCGTGCCCTTCATCGTCAACGACAATGTGGACATTGCCATCCGCTGCGGGGCCGACGGCGTCCATGTGGGCCAGGAGGATATGAAGGCCGACGACGTCCGCCGCCGCGTGGGGGAGAGGATGATTATCGGCGTTTCCGCCCATACGGTGGAGGAGGCCCGCCGGGCCGTGGAAAACGGGGCGGACTATCTGGGTGTGGGGGCGGTGTTCTCTACCGCCACCAAGACAAACGTGGGCAATATGCCCTTTGAAACCCTGCGGGAGATCTGCCGCGCGGTGGAGATCCCGGTGGTGGCCATCGGCGGCATTTCGCAGAAGAACATTATGCAACTCTCCGGCAGCGGGGTGGACGGCGTGGCCGTGGTCTCCGCCATTTTCGCGGCGGAGGATCCCGGCGCCGCCGCGGCGGAAATGCTGAAGCTGGCAAGGGAAATGGTAAAAGGCAATGGATAAGCGCTTCGCCATTTTTGACATGGACGGGACCCTGGTGGATTCCATGGGCTTCTGGCAGCGGCTCAGCGGGGAATACCTTGCGTCCAGAGGCGTCACGGAAAATCTGGAAGCCGTTCAGGAGCGCGTCAGGGCCATGACGATTCTGGAGTCCGCGGCCCTTTTTGCGGCGCTTTTCCATCTTCCGGACAGGGCGGAGGATGTGGCCGCCCAGATGAACGCCATGATGGACGGGCACTACCGCCGGGATATCCCCCTGAAGCGGGGCGTTCTGGATTACCTGAAGCGCCTGCGGCAGGCCGGCGTCAGAATGTGCGTGGCTTCCGCTACCTCCGCGGAATTGATGGAAGCCTGTCTCAGCCGCCTGGGCGCGGCGGAGATTTTTGAATTTCTGCTCTCCTGCGAGGAGGTGGGGAGCGGGAAAAGCCGGCCGGACGTCTTTCTGGAAGCGGCAAGACGGCTGGGGGCGCAGCCCGGAGAGATCGCGGTATATGAGGACGCGCTGCACGCGGCCCAAACCGCAAAGTCCGCCGGGTTTTACACGGTTGCTGTTTATGACGAAAGCGGCCGTCCGGAATGGGAGAAGCTGAGGGCGCTGGCCGACGAGGCGATCACCGACTGGCCGGCGGCCGTACAGACTCTATAAGATCAAGGGAGCAATCCCCGCGGCGCATTGGGGGCACCACCTTACGCCGCGAAAGAAAACGATGCTGGATTTGAATATGGAAAGGAGAAACAACAGTGAAAACAGCATTGACTATTGCAGGCAGCGACTGCAGTGGAGGCGCCGGTATTCAGGCTGATCTGAAAACCATGACGATGAACGGGGTTTTCGGCATGAGCGCCGTCACCGCGCTGACAGCCCAGAATACAACCGGCGTGACCGGGATCTCGGAGGTGAGCCCGGACTTTTTACGGCAGCAGATCGACATGGTCTTTCAGGACATCCGGCCCGACGCGGTGAAGATCGGCATGGTCTCCTCGGCGGGGCTGATCGAAGCCATTGCCGAAAGGCTCAGCGCCTATCAGGCGGAAAACATCGTGGTGGACCCGGCGATGGTGGCCACCTCCGGCTCCAGCCTGATCGAAACCGACGCTGTCGCCACCATGAAGGAGAAGCTCCTTCCCCTGGCGACCCTTGTCACGCCCAATATCCCCGAGGCGGAGGTCCTCTCCGGCCTGACGGTCCGGAACGAGGAGGACATGCTCGCCGCCGCCAAAGCCATCAGCGAAAGCCAGGGCTGCGCCGTTCTGGTCAAGGGCGGGCACAACATCAACGACGCAAACGACCTGCTGTACAGCCAGGGCCAGGCCCGGTGGTTTTACGGCAAGCGTATCCATAATCCCAACACCCACGGCACAGGCTGCACCCTGTCCTCCGCCATCGCCTCCAACCTGGCGAAGGGCTTTACACTGGAGGAGTCTGTCCGGCGGGCCAAGGAATATATCTCCGGCGCCCTTCAGGCCATGCTGGATCTGGGCAAGGGCAGAGGCCCCATGAATCACGCTTTTGCCCTGCAGGGTGAATTTGCAAAGGAGGCAGACTGAAATGGAAGAAAAACGCACCTCTGTTTTTGAAAACGGCCTGATCTGGTTCGGCGCCGCCGTCTCCATTGCGGAGATCCTGACGGGTACATATTTTGCTCCTCTTGGCTTCGGCAAGGGCCTGTGCGCCATCCTGCTGGGCCATGTTATCGGCTGCTTTTTGCTGTTCTGCGCCGGGCTGATCGGCGGCAGGGCCAGGCGGAGCGCCATGGAGACCGTAAAAATGAGCTTCGGCCGGAAGGGGAGCCTGCTGTTCTCCCTGCTGAACATCCTGCAGCTTGTGGGCTGGACGGGCATCATGATCTACGACGGGGCCCTGGCCGCAAACGAGATTCTGAACGCCGGAAACTGGCTCTGGTGCCTGGTCATCGGCGGGCTGATCGTCCTGTGGATTCTGATCGGTATTAAAAACCTGGGCAAGGTCAACACGGTCGCTATGGCAGCGCTCTTTGTGATGACCATTGTGCTCAGCTTTGTGATCTTCGGCAAGGGCTCCGCCCAGACGGTGGCGGAGGAGGCCATGTCCTTCGGCGCGGCGGTGGAGCTGTCTGTGGCCATGCCCCTGTCCTGGCTGCCGCTGATCAGCGACTATACCAGAGAGGCGGAAAAGCCGGTCAGGGCCACGGCGGTCAGCGCCGTGGTGTACGGGCTGGTCAGCTGCTGGATGTATGTGATCGGCATGGGCTCCGCCATCTTCACCGGCGAGTCCGATATCGCCCGGATCATGGTGAAGGCCGGGCTGGGCATCGTGGGCCTTTTGATCGTGGTGCTGTCCACCGTCACCACCACCTTCCTGGACGCCTACTCCGCCGGTATCTCCAGCGAGTCGGTCTCCGCAAAGCTCAGCGGCAAATGGGTGGCCGTGGCCGCCGCCGTTCTGGGCACCCTCGGGGCGATTTTGTTCCCCATGGAGAACATCACCGATTTCCTCTATCTGATCGGCTCGGTGTTCGCGCCCATGATCGCCATTCAGATCGCGGATTTCTTCCTGCTGAAAAAGGATTACAGCGGCAAAGCCTTTGACCCCTGCAATCTGATCGTCTGGGTCATCGGTTTCGTGCTCTACCGCTTCCTGATGCGCCTGGATATCCCCGTAGGCAATACCCTGCCGGACATGGTGATCACCATGCTTTTGTGCCTGGCCGCGGGAAAACTCATCAAGAGAAAAGAAGCGTAAAAAACAAGACCCGTATGCGGAAAAAGTTTGCCACATACGGGTTTTTTGTTGGCTGAACAGGGAAAAACACCGGCGCAAAGCATCCTTGCGTGACATTTTGACCCCTGCTTGCTATAATCAAAACGAGGTGAAAGCAATGCGGGACGTGGGAAAGAACATCAAGGATTTGCGGCAGGGGAGAGGACTTACTCAGGATGAGCTGGCGGAGAGGCTCTTTGTCTCCCGGCAGACGGTGTCCAACTATGAGCTGGGCCGCACCCGGCCGCTGTGCTGATTATCGGCGCGGCCCTGTGGCTGTTCGGGTTTGCGAAAGATAGGGGAAACTGAGCGGGCGCTTCATGAAGCGCCCCTACGAACGAAAACATAATCGTAGGGGCGCATCACGATGCGCCCGTTTTTCTGCCTGTGTACGCATAAAAAAGACAGAACCATGTCTCCATGCGTCTGTCTTTTTGTACGTTCACTCAGCCGTTGAAGCTGTCGTAAACCGCTTTGAGGCGGTGGGGGTAATCAGTCATAATGCCGTCGGCGCCGATCTCGATCAGAAGGCGCATATCTTCCGGGTCGTTTATGGTCCAGTAGTGGACCGCCAGATTGTGCTTATGGGCGGCGTTGGTAAAGCTCTTTGTAGCCAGATCAAAGCCCTTTTCTTCCATGGGGAACTGGAAAACGCACAGCTCGTCGCCGAAAAACACATCCAGCTTCAGCAGCTGCAGCACAAAGAATTTTGTGGCGGCGTCATAGGCGGGGGAGTACATGAACGCCTCCGGCACTTCTCCCGCGGCCTGCAGGCGCTGATACTCGTCGTAGATCTCCTCATGGAAGCTGGCAAACACCACCCGGTCAAAGGCGTCGTACTCCTCCACAAGCCTTACCGCCTCGGCCAGGGCCCTGAAGCCCAGCTCGCCGGACTGCTTGATCTCCACGTTGATGCGGTTGTTGGGGAAGCATATCAGCAGATCCTCCAGCGTGGTGGCCAGAAAGACCTTCTCGTCCCTGGGCTCCACGCCCTCCGGGTACTCCACGTCGGTGGGGTACTTCTCCACGCCGTTTTCATCGGTGAAATGGACCCGCTCCCCGCTGAGTACGCCGTCCTCCGTGGGGTTTGTATAGCCGAAGTCCACCTTTTGCTCCATCAGCTGGCTGTAATCCCAGTCGGCGATCTGGCCGGTCACGTTGGTCTTGCGGTCCAGGGTGGTGTCGTGGGAGAGAATGAGCACGCCGTCGCGGGTGATGCTCACGTCCGTCTCCATCATCACGTTTTCATCCACACTGTAGGCGTTGTAAAAGGCCTCCAGGGTGTTGTCCGGAAATTCCCCGTTGCCGCCGCCGTGGGCGATCAGAAGGGGCAGCTCGCCCTGCTTGCGCATGGGGTTTTCCAGGGGGTAATTGTCTTTCCTGGGCTGGGTGGCCATAACGGCATAGACCAGGAAAAGGCCCACCAGCGCCAGAGCGATCACTCTTAATGCTTTTTTCATCTCTGTTTTTCTCCTTGGCAGTCGATGGAAGGATTATAGCACAAATCCGGCAGATTGGAAAGACGGGGGAAAAAGCTTTTCGCCGATTTTACATGATCCTTTCCGGGCAAAGGCCGGCTCGTCCCTGTGCCCGCCGGGAAGACAAGCGGGAAGCAGGAGCAGACATTGTTCAAAGGCGTGAAAAGCGCCTCGTCAGGGAGAAATGAGTGAAATAGTTTGCTCTCGCAAAATGTGAAATAATGCCCTTGGGGCATTGTGAAATGTTCCGGCTTCGCGGAACGTGAAATGAAATAAATCCCCTCATGCGCCGCAGCGCATTTCACACGCCGAAGGCGTATTTCACACGCGAAGCGCATTTCACAAATCCCGAAGGGATTTATTTCGTTGACAAAAGAGCCAGCATCCTTTCGGATGCTGGCTCTTTTGTCTGGAGGCGCCACCCGGACTTGAACCGGGGAATCGCGGATTTGCAGTCCGCTGCCTTACCACTTGGCTATGGCGCCGGGTATATAAAACAGTGGCGGGCGCAAATTAAAGACACCCGCGACTGAATTTTTTGATGGAGCGGGCAACGAGGCTCGAACTCGCTACCTCCACCTTGGCAAGGTGGCGCTCTACCGGATGAGCTATGCCCGCATAGGCCCCACCGCGAAAGCGGTGGGGTGGTGCCTCCGGTCGGAGTTGAACCAACGACACGCGGATTTTCAGTCCGCTGCTCTACCTACTGAGCTACAGAGGCATATTGAAATAAGATGTGGTGGGAACAACTGGACTCGAACCAGTGACCCCCTGCTTGTAAGGCAGGTGCTCTAACCAGCTGAGCTATGCTCCCGACTCGACAGCTCCGCTAATATACCAAAAGAATGCGGATTTGTCAATATCTTATTTCAAATTTTCCGATTATTTTTCATCCCGGGCCGCCAGGACGGCCTCCAGGTCTGCGGGCGTAAAGGCGTATACCTTGTCACAGAACTGGCAGTGGACCCGGATATCCCGGCCTTCGGCGATCATTTCCTTCAGCTCGGCAGGGTCAATGCAGGAGATGGCCTCCCGCACCCGGCTCTCGTCGCAGTAGCAGCGGTAGCCCATTTCCTGCTCGCCGACGATGTGATGCTCAAAGCCCTTCAGCACCTGGTCAAAAAGGGCCTCCACGCCGTCCTCGCTCAAAACGGTGGTGAGCTGGTCCATCATGAAGATGTTGTCCTCCAGCTTTGCGATCATATCCTCGGGAGCGCCGGGCATAAGCTGGACGATGAAGCCGCCGGCGGCTTTGATGGAGCGGTCGGTGTCCACCAGCACGCCCAGGGCGCAGGCGGAGGGCACCTGCTCGCTCTCCAGCAGATAGGCGGTCAGATCCTCGGCAATTTCGCCGCTGACAAGCTCGGTGGAGCCCACATAGGGCTCCTTCAGGCCGATATCCCGGCTGACGGTGAACATGCCGTCCCGGCCCACAGCGCCGCCCACATTCAGCTTGCCGTCAGCGCGGAGGGGCAGCTCCACGGAGGGGTCGCCCACGCAGCCGCGCACGTTGCCGGCCGAGTCCGACACGGCGATGACGCTGCCGATGGGCCCGCCGCCGTTTACGCGGATGGTCAGTGTGGCGTTTTCCTCTTTCATCATGTCGCCCATGAGGGAGGCGGCGCACAGCGTGCGCCCCAGGGCCGCCGCGGCGGTGGGGGAGCAGTTGTGAATCTCCCGGGCCCGCTGTACCGTGTCTCTGGCATTGATGGCAGCCATTTTGATCAGGCCGTCTCCGGCCGTAGCTCTGATAATTTTATCCATTGTTGTCCTTCCTTTACTTGCGCACTGCGCAGATAAACAGCCTGCCGCTGTCGCCCTGAGGGCCGTCCCGGCGGAGCTGAACGTCCGCAAAGCCGCTGTCTGAGAGCAGCTTTGCGATTATTTCGGGGGAATGGGCATACTCAATATGCTCCTCGCTGCTGCGCTCCCAGAGGGCGCCGGCCCGGGAGAAAATGTCCATGCCGTAGATCACGGCGCCGGCTTCCTCATCGAAATCCGCCCGCCAGAGGCAGAGAACCTCCTCGTTTTCATCCACAAAGACCTCTCCGTCCAGGGCGCGCAGCCACTCCGGCGTGCGGATGTCGAAAATCAGCAGGCCGCCGGGCCGGATAAAGAGCCGCAAGCGGCGGAATACCTCCGGCAGGTCCTCCGGCGGGATATAGTTCATGCCGTCCAGAGAACAATAGGCCGCGTCCACCGTGCCGTAAAGATCCAGCTCCGCCGCGTCCTGAAGGAGAAACAGGGGAGGCGTCTTCAGCTCCACGGACTTCTCCCGGGCCTGCATCAGCATGTCCACGGAGGCGTCCACCGCGATCAGCTCATAGCCCCGCCCGGCCATAAGCCAGGTCAGGGTGCCGGTGCCGCAGCACAGGTCAAGGAGAAGGCGGAATTCCCCGCCTGCGCGGGCAAACTCCGCCTCGTAAAAATTGGCAAACTGTTCGTAGGGCACATCCCCCGTAAGCTGATCGTACCAGGAAGCCAGGGGACCGTAGCAGCTCATTGCTCCTGCTCCTTCATCCGGTCAAACACGATGGCATAGCCGTCCTTGCCATACTGGAGAGAGCGGTTGACCCGGCTGATGGTGGCGCTGGACGCGCCGGTCTCAGCGAGAATGTCGTTATAGATCATGCCCTGGTTCAGGCATATGGCCACCTGAAAACGCTGCTCCATGGCCATAAGCTCCGTAACGGTGCACAGATCGTCAAAAAAGCGCATGCACTCATCCACGCTCTGCAGGGAGAGGATCGCCTCATACATCTTCTCGTTGCGGGGCTTTTTCGGCAATTTATTCATTTTATCCTCCAATAATCACTGTACTTTTGTACGCTTTCATTGCCCCTATGTTAACCCATTAAAGTAAAAAAGTAAAGGGGAAAATTTGAAGTTTTCGCAAAATTTAATATTTGTCCCCCAATCTGCTCTTGCGGAAAACCGGGGGACAGGATATAATAAAAGTAATAAGGAAAAGCCGTGGTACACAGCGGCGGAAAGGAGAACTTGGAAGATGGATATGACGGTTGTATGGCTTGTGGCCATGATTGTACTGCTGGTGATTGAGGGCGTTGTCCCGGGGCTGATCTCCATATGGTTTGCGCTGGGGGCTCTGGCGGCCCTTGTCTCCGCGCTGCTGCATGCGCCGCTCTGGCTTCAGATTGTGTGGTTTCTTGTGGTCTCCATCGCTGCGCTGGCGCTGACCCGCCCTCTGGCAAAGAAATATATCAACGCGAAAACCCAGCCCACCAATGCCGATATGCTCATCGGCAAGGAGTGCGTGGTCCGGGAGAGCATCGACAACGTGCTGGGCGCGGGGGCGGTCTCCGTGGACGGCAAGGTCTGGACCGCCCGCACCGAGAACGACGACATCAAGGTACCGGAGGGCTCCCGGGCTGTGGTCGTCCGCATTGAGGGCGTGAAGCTTATTGTAAAACCCCTTGGGTAATCAATACCAATATTTATAGGAGGAAAAATTATGGGTCCCTATGTTATTATTGCGCTGATCCTTCTGGTCATCATCATCCTGATCAGAAACATCAGAGTCGTGCAGCAGGCCAAGGCCTATGTCATCGAGCGTCTGGGTGCGTATAAGACCACCTGGAATGTGGGCATTCACCTGAAGGTGCCCTTTATCGAGAGAGTGGCCAAGATCGTCACCCTGAAGGAGCAGGTGGCGGACTTCCCGCCCCAGCCCGTGATCACCAAGGATAATGTCACCATGCAGATCGACACGGTTATCTACTTCCAGATCACCGACCCCAAGATGTACACCTACGGCATCGAGCAGCCCATGGTAGCCATCGAGAACCTGGCCGCCACCACCCTGCGTAACATCATCGGCGACCTGGAGCTGGACCAGTGCCTGACCAGCCGCGACATCATCAACACCAAAATGCGCGCCATCCTGGACGAGGCCACCGACCCCTGGGGCATTAAGGTCAACCGGGTTGAGCTGAAGAACATCCTGCCCCCCAAGGAGATCCAGAACGCCATGGAGAAGCAGATGAAGGCAGAGCGTGAGCGCCGTGAAGCCATCCTCCGCGCCGAGGGTGAAAAGCGGGCCGCCATTCTGGAGGCCGAGGGCGAAAAGGAATCCGCCATCCTCCGTGCCGACGCAAAGAAGCAGCAGCAGATCCTTGAGGCCGAAGGCGAGGCCGAGGCGATCCTGAAGGTGCAGAGCGCCACCGCAGAAGGTATCCGCCGCATCAATGAGGCCAGCCCCACCGAGGCCGTCATCAAGATCAAGGCGTTGGAGGCCTTTGCCGCCGCCGCCAACGGCCGCGCCACCAAGATCATCATCCCCAGCGAGATTCAGGGTCTGGCCGGTCTGGCCGAGGGCGTTCTCAGCACCGTCAGAAACGACGGGACAAAAGAGGCAGAGTAATTTTTATCGGAACACAGAAAGGGCTGCCGTTTCGGCAGCCCTTTTTCGTTGAAAAAAGGAGAGAGGAAAATGAGCAGCAAAGCGGCACTGGATTTTCTGGAGAGACACGGCATGTCTCCCGAGCGCATTGAGCCCAGCCTCTGCGCGGCGAAAATGCGCGACAACATGGAGAGGGGACTGGCGGGGGACAAAACGGCCCTGCCTATGATCCCTACATATCTGAAAATGGACGGCGCCGTCCCCAAGGGGACCGGGGCCATTGTGATCGACGCCGGGGGCACCAACTTCCGCAGCGCCCTGGCCAGCTTTACCCCGCAGGGCTTTCAGACGGAGGAGCTGTCCAAGTGCTCCATGCCCGGCATAGCAAAAAGCGCCACCTGGGAGGAGTTTATCGCCTTCGTGGCAGACCGCATTATGCCCCTGACCGACAGGGCCGGCTGCATCGGCTTCTGCTTTTCCTACTCGGCGGACATCACGCCGGAGATTGACGGCCGGGTTATCCGCATCGACAAGGAAGTGGTGATCGAGGGCGCCGCCGGTAAGCTGGTGGGCGCGTCCCTGCTGGAGGAGCTGGAGCGCCGGGGCGCGGGAAAAAAGAAGATCGTTATCCTCAACGACACCGCCGCCGTGCTTTTAGGCGGCTCGGCCACTCTGGATCTGTCCGCTTACGGCGGCTTTATCGGCCAGGTCAGCGGTACCGGCACCAACACCTGCTGCCTGCTGCCCGCCTCCCGCATTACCAAGCTGGGCAGGACGGACGAAGCAAAAATGATCGTCAACCTGGAGTCCGGCCTGTATGACGAGCTGCCCCGGGGGGATTTTGACCTGATTCTGGACCGGGAGAGCAACAACCCCGGCCTGAAGCTCTTTGAGAAAATGACCGCGGGGGTCTATCTGGGCGAGCTTTGCCGCCTGATGCTCCGCGCCGCCGCCGACGAGGGGCTGCTTGCCCCCAAAACGGCGGAAAACGCAAGAAACCTGGGCCGCATTGACTCCGCGGTGATCGACGCCTGGGCCAGCGGCGAGCAGCTGGAGGACTTCTGCGGCAGCGATGAGGACCGGGAATTTGTCCGGACCCTCTGCCTTGCCGTGTTCGAGCGCTCCGCCCGCTGCATGTGCACCAATCTTGCGGCCATCATGCTGCTGACCGGAGAGGGCGGCGACGCCGAAAAGCCTGTCTGCGTCTGCGCCGAGGGCTCCCTTGTGCAGAAGGGCCGCCATTACCGGCCGGCGCTGGAACGGCTGCTGCAGGAGCAGGCGGCGGAAAAGCTGAATAAGCACGCCGTACTGAAGGTGGGACAGGAGACCACCCTGCCCGGCTCCGCCGCCGCCGCGCTGCTGAACTGCGGTGCATAAGTCCCGCGTTTCGTGGAATACTGATTCCGGTATAAAAAACGCAGGAGGCAGGAGACATGAAGCTGGTTGTAACCGACGGCTATACCATCAATCCCGGCGATCTGAGCTGGGAGCCGCTGAAGGAATTTGGGGAGCTGGTGGTTTTTGACCACAGCCCCGTGGATGAGGACGAGATGATCCGCCGCATCGGCGACGCGGACATTTTGGTGGCCAACAAGGCAAAGGTCAGCCGCCGGGTCATCGACGCCTGCCCCAACCTGAAATTTATCACCATCCAGGCCGCAGGCTATGACGCCATCGACTATCAGTACGCAAAGGAAAAGGGCATCCCCCTGTCCAATGTGCCGGACTACGGCAGCGCGGCGGTGGCCCAGTACGCCATCGCCCTGCTGCTGGAAATCTGCGGCAGTGTGGGCCACCATGTGGAGGCCGTGCGGCAGGGCCGCTGGGCCGAGAGCGGGGAATGGTGCTTCTGGGACTACCCCATGATCGAGCTGGCGGGCAAGACCATGGGCATCATCGGCTTTGGCCGGATCGGCCGGCATGTGGGCAAAATGGCCCGGGCTCTGGGCATGGATGTGATCGCCTTTAACCGCAGCCGCAGCCCGGAGGGGGCGCTGATCGCCGACTATGTGGAGCTGGACGAGCTTTTGCGGCGCAGCGATGTGATCTCCCTGCACTGCCCCCTGTTTCCCGAGACCAGGGAGATCATCAATAAGGATACCATCGCAAAAATGAAGGACGGCGTGATCATTATCAACAACAGCCGTGGCCCGCTGGTGGCGGAGCAGGACCTGGCCGACGCGCTGAACAGCGGCAAGGTCTACGCCGCCGGGCTGGACGTGGTGTCCTCAGAGCCGATCTCCGGGGATAACCCCCTCCTGCACGCGAAAAACTGCATCATCACGCCCCACATCAGCTGGGCCTCCATCGAGAGCCGCCGCCGCATCATCGCCAGCACCGCGGAAAATATCCGCGCCTGGCTTGCGGGGGCCCCACGGAATGTGGTAAACAAATAATTCATCCCGCCTCCGGGCGGTACATAGGTTGACATAACACATAAGGAGACAACATGGACAGGGAATACGCGAAATTTGCGGCCGACAAGGCCGTTGCGCTGCTGGGGATCGACAGCCCCACCGGCTTTACGGAAAAGGCGGCCCAATGGGTGAAGGCGGAATTTGAGGCGCTGGGTTATCCCGCCCGCCTGACCAACAAGGGCGGCGTGCTGGCGGAGCTGGGCGGGGAGGACGAAAACGACGCCCTGCTGCTGGAGGCCCATACAGACACTTTGGGCGCAATGGTGGCCCAGATCAAGGCCGACGGGCGGCTGCGGGTGACAAACCTGGGCGGCATGCGGGCCGAAAACGGCGAGGCGGAGAACGTCCGGGTGTACACCAGAGACGGCAGGGTTTATGAGGGCACTTTGCAGCTGTGCAATGCCTCCGTCCATGTCAACGGCAGCTACGGCGACACCAAGCGCAGCTTCGACAGCACCGAGGTGGTGCTGGACGAGGATGTGAAGTCGGAGGAGGACACAAGGGCCCTGGGTCTTGAGGTGGGCGACCTGGTCTGCTTTGAGCCGAGAACCCGGATCACCGCCAGCGGCTACATCAAAAGCCGCTTTCTGGACGACAAGCTCTCCGTTGGCATCCTGCTGGGCCTGGCAAAATATATGCGCGACAGGGACCTGCGCCCCAAACGGAAGGTCTATGTCCACATCACCGTGTATGAAGAGGTGGGCCACGGCGGCGCGGGCTCTGTACCGGCGGGCGTGACGGAGGCCATCAGCGTGGACATGGGCTGCGTGGGCGAGGGTCTGCGCTGCACGGAAAAGCAGGTGTCCATCTGCGCCAAGGACTCCGGCGGGCCCTACAGCTACCAGGTGGTGGGAAAGCTGATCGACGCGGCAAAGGGGGAAGGCGCGGACTACGCCGTGGACGTGTACCCCCATTACGGCTCCGACGTGGAGGCCACCCTCAGCGCCGGCAGCGACATCCGCCACGGCCTGATCGGCGCCGGGGTCTACGCCAGCCACGGCTATGAGCGCAGCCACATGGACGGGGTTTTCAACACCCTGAAGCTGCTGAAAGGCTATCTTTTTGGTTGACATAATGCGAAAACAGCCGCGATGAAACAAAAATCATGGCTGTTTTTTCATGGCGAAAAATCTTAGTGATTTACATAATTTCTTGTAGCATTTGGGAAAACACTGTGGTATACTGATTCACGGAAAACGAATACATCAGAGAATTATGGGAGAGAGACAGAGATGAAATGCCCTTTTTGCGGATATTCAGAGAGCAAAGTGATTGATTCCAGACCGGCGGAGGAGGGCACCACCATACGCCGCCGCCGGGAGTGCCTTTCCTGCCAGCGCCGCTTTACCACCTATGAGATCGTGGAGCGTATGCCCCTGGTGGTCATCAAGCGGGACGGCAGCCGCCAGTCCTTTGACAAAATGAAGCTGATCAACGGTATGCTCCGCGCCTGCGAAAAGCGCCCGGTGAGCCTGAACCAGCTGGAGCAGATTGCCGACGAGATCGAGCAGGAGCTGCAGAGCGGTCTGGAGCGGGAGATCAGCACCGTGAACATCGGCGAGATGGTGATGAGCCGTCTGAAGGATGTGGACGAGGTGGCCTATGTGCGCTTTGCCTCCGTGTACCGCAGCTTTAAGGATATCAACACCTTTATGGACGAGCTGGCCAAGCTCCTCAGCGATAAATAACTACATGATGCTGCCAAAGCGCAGATGCTCCATGGTCCGGATGCTCTCCAGATGGTAGAGGAGCTTGTCATATGCGGCGCGGCAGCTTTCGCTGTTTTCTTCCAGCGCCTGGCCCAGCTCGTAAAAGGCGTCCGCCGTGGAGTCAATCTCCGGGTGGCGGATGAAGATGTGGGTGTAGCTGTCGGCGTCAAGCCATGTGCTCAGGGCGTTGTTCAGGTGCTCCCGGGCGGCGTCCGTCTCACCCTTCTCCATAGCCTCTGCGGAGGCGCTTACCTGGCCGGCGATGTCCAGACACAGCCGGTCAAAGGCCCAGATGTTGAAAAGGGAAGCGGCAAAAAGCAGAAGCAGAAGCGAAAGGGCGAAAATCTCTTTTTTCATTGTTCAGGCTCCTTTGGGGCGTAATAGACCTGCCCTGCGGAATTGACGGTCATGAGAAAGACCTGCTCCGCGTCTTTGACGCCCAGGGCGGCAAGGCGCTTTTTCAGCCAGTTCATGTCCCGGCCCACAAGGCGGAGATTGGACTGAATGATATGTCCGTCGCTGATGACCACCACCGGGTAGCCTTTGTCCTCCGCCTCGATTTTCAGCTGGGCGGGCGTCACCGGCGCTTCGGCGGGGTAGGGGATCACGCTCAGCCGCCCGTCGGTCTCCAGAACGGCGTATTC
>JALFOM010000009.1 GCA_022782265.1 Clostridiales bacterium
CCTTCTTCCTTCACGCGGCGTTGCTGGGTCAGGCTTTCGCCCATTGCCCAATATTCCCCACTGCTGCCTCCCGTAGGAGTCTGGGCCGTATCTCAGTCCCAATGTGGCCGTTCAACCTCTCAGTCCGGCTACTGATCGCAGCCTTGGTGAGCCGTTACCTCACCAACTAGCTAATCAGACGTGAGCCCATCTTTCAGCGGATTGCTCCTTTGGTATCTAAGGGATGCCCCCAAAATACTTTATGCGGTATTAGCAGTCGTTTCCAACTGTTGTCCCCCTCTGAAAGGCAGGTTGCTCACGCATTACTCACCCGTCCGCCACTAAGTCAAAGCAGGCTTCGACGAATCTCCGTCTGCAGTGCTTCGTTCGACTTGCATGTGTTAGGCACGCCGCCAGCGTTCATCCTGAGCCAGGATCAAACTCTCAATAAATTGTATCTTAACCAACCTTAACGGCCGGATAAAATCAATCTCTGATTGCTTTCTTAGCTCTCAAAAGAAATTGTTTTTAATGTCTGTTTTCTCAGACTTTAAGAACCCTTTTCTGGTGCTTATTTGCATAAGCTGTTCTTACATTGTTCAATTTTCAAGGTACATCTCACTGCCACCCTCAGGGGCGACAGCTTAGTTATTTTACCACCGGAGAAGCGGTCTGTCAAGAGTTTTTTCAATCTTTTTTCGATTTTATTTTCTCTTTCGGACTATTTCGTCGCTCTCTCAAGTGCTTGGTTAATATAGCATCTAAATTGCCACTTGTCAACACTTTTTTGATGCTTTTTTGAAGAAAATTTTAGATTTCTAAATCTTGTGGTTTCCTGCTGAAAAATGCCACAAAATACCGCTTCTACTCAGAAAAGCTTGAACTTGCCTATGTAGGGCAGAGGTTCCCATTTGTCGTTCAGGGCGTTTTTGATCCCCACGATCATCAGGTAGATCAGAAGCAGATTGATGATCCAGCCGACAGAGAAGATGGCGCCCAGAACAGTGCCGATGGCATTACAGACAAAGAGCCTGGCCCCCTGTCTGGCGTGAAATTTGGCAAATTCATCGTCCTGGGCAAAGAGCAGGGGAAGAAGAAACAGGATGTTCACATAGGACAGAGCGGCCAGGACCTTATTGTGGCCGGAAGCGCTCCTGCGCGGCTCATTGCCGTCGGTAAAGCGGAAGCTGCCGTACTCGGTCTGATGCCAGTCGGCAGACTGTTTCTGCTCCGCTTCTCTTCTGGCCTTTTCCTCGGCCTCTTTGCGGCGGCGCTCCAGCTCCTCCATGTTGCGGCGGTGCTGCTGCTCGCTCTCCGCCCATTTTTTATTGATCTCCTGGCGCTCCCGTCGGCGCTGCTCCGCCCGGGCACGCTGGTCCTCCTGCTGACGGGCTGCCTGCGCGGCGCGTCTCTCCTCTTCCGCCCCATCAAAGCCGCAGGCCAGACATTTGCTCTGACCGTCGGGAATATATGCGCCGCATTTCTCGCAGTATGCCATGATATCCTCCAAGAATCTGAATGGTCTAATTATATATCATGACTACCCTGTTTTCAACATTCTTTTTCAGGAACAAAAGCGGTGTTTTCCGATCTGGACGATCAGGGGCCGGGACCAGATCCAGGCGCTGGTGGCTGTGTCCGGATTAAAATAGTAGATTGCTCCGCCGCTGGGGTCCACACCGTTCAGCGCGTCCTGGGCGGCCCGGTAGGAGGTCTCACTGATGGGCTGGTCAAACTGGCCGTCCACCATGCAGGTAAAGGCGTCGGTCTGGTAGATCACACCGGAGAGAGTGTTGGGGAAGGAGGGGTGCTTGATGCGGTTGAGGATGACCGCGCCAACCGCCACCTGGCCGTTGTAGGGCTCGCCCCGGGCCTCGGCGGAGATGACCCGGGCCAGCAGGTACAGGTCGCTGTCTGAGGCCGTCTGGCTCCCGGAGCCGCCGGAGGAGCTGGGGCTAATGCCCAGAGCGGCCAGGGTCTGATCGCCCGCCTGCCCGTCCACGGAAAGGCCGTTTTTCCGCTGGAACAGGCGGACCGCCTCTTCTGTGCCGCTGCCGTAGACGCCGTCCACCGCGCCGCTGTAGTAGCCCCAGTTTTTCAGCCGGGTCTGGATCTCCCGCACCGTGTCGCCGCTGGCGCCACGCTTATACAGGTCGGCGGAGGCATACTGCACCAGGGCAATAATAAAGATGTTGGCGGCAAAGATCACCGCGATGGCAAGGATCAGTTTTTTTCTTTCTGCGCTCATAAAAAACGACCTCACAAACTTTTTTCATAGTATGTGAGGTCGAACAGGTTTTATTCAGGGATTATTTTGCTCTGGTTTTGATTTCTTCTTTGATTTTGACGATGAAGTCGTCCACAGGCATGGCCCCCAGGTCCACGCCGCCGCGGGTGCGGACGGAGACGGTGCCCGCCTCGGCCTCCTTGTCGCCAACCACCAGCATGTAGGGCAGCTTCTGCATCTGGGCCTCGCGGATCTTGTAGCCGATCTTTTCGTTTCTCAGGTCGGTGTCCACGCGGACGCCCTCCTGGTCAAGCCGTTCAGCCAGCTGCTTTGCGTAGTCAGCAGCCCGGTCGGTGATGGGCATGACTCTGGCCTGGACGGGAGAGAGCCACACGGGGAACGCGCCGGCAAAATGCTCGGTGATGACGCCGATAAAGCGCTCGATGGAGCCGAACACCACGCGGTGGATCATAATGGGGCGGTGCTTCTCGCCGTCGGCGCCGGTGTACTCCAGCTGGAAGCGCTCAGGCAGCTGGCTGTCCAGCTGGATGGTGCCGCACTGCCAGGTGCGTCCCAGGCAGTCCTCAATGTGGAAGTCCAGCTTGGGGCCGTAGAACGCGCCGTCGCCCTCGTTGACCACATAGCTCTTGCCCATGTCGGTGATGGCGTCCTTCAGGATGTTCTGGTTCTCTTCCCACTCCGCCTCGGTGCCGATGTGGTCCTCGGGCATGGTGGACAGCTCGATCTCGTAGTTCAGGCCGAAGGTGGAATACACCTCGTCGAAGAGGCGGACCACGTTTTTGATCTCGTCCTTCATCTGCTCGCGGGTCATGAAGATGTGGGCGTCGTCCTGGGTGAAGCAGCGGACGCGGAACAGGCCGTGGAGGGCGCCGGACAGCTCGTGGCGGTGGACAAGGCCCAGCTCGCCGCAGCGCAGAGGCAGGTCACGGTAGGAGTGGGGCTCAGAGGCGTAGACCAGCATGCCGCCGGGGCAGTTCATGGGCTTGATGGCAAAGTCCTCGTCGTCGATCTTGGTGGTGTACATGTTGTTTTTATAGTGATCCCAGTGGCCGCTGCGCTCCCAGAGCTGACGGTTGAGGATCATGGGGGTGGAGACCTCCACATAGCCGTACTTCTTGTGGATCTCGCGCCAGTAGTCGATCAGGGTGTTGCGCAGCACCATGCCCTTGGGCAGGAAGAAGGGGAAGCCGGGGCCTTCATCGGTGAGCATGAACAGGCCCAGCTCCTTGCCCAGCTTGCGGTGGTCGCGCTTCTTGGCCTCCTCGATGCGCTGGAGGTACTGGTCCAGCTCTTCCTTCTTCATAAAGCAGGTGCCGTATACGCGCTGGAGTGCCTTGCCGCTGGCGTCGCCCCGCCAGTAAGAGCCGTTGCAGGCAGTGAGCTTGATGGCGTTGCCCTTGACTCTGCCGGTGGAGTCCAGATGGGGGCCGGCGCACAGGTCGGTAAAGTCGCCCTGCCGATAAAAGCTGATGACGGCGTCCTCGGGCAGATCCTGGATCAGCTCCACCTTATAGGGCTCGTTCCGCTCCTCCATGAATTTGATGGCCTCTTCCCGGGGCAGCTCAAAGCGCTCCAGCTTGATCTTTTCCTTGCAGATCTT
>JALFOM010000079.1 GCA_022782265.1 Clostridiales bacterium
AGCAGTGGAGCAGGCCCGGAAGGAGAACACACAGGAGACTGAGATGCAGGCAATCCAAAACAAGATCGACAGCCTGACAGCCAATCTCGACAAGATGTATATGGACCGGCTCAGCGGTCTGTTGGCTGAGGCGGATTTTGAGCGCATCTACAGCAAAGTCAAATTGGAGCGAAGCCTTCTGGAAGAAAAACGAAAGGAGCTGGAACTGCGAAAGAAAAGCCCCGTCCGCACAGAGGACAGGGCAAAAGAGCTGGTTCAGCGGTTCGTGGACAGTGCCTTTACCAGCCGGGAGCTGCTGGTAAGCCTGATCGAGCGGGTGGAGCTGACCGAAGACAAGCAGATTATCATTCGATTTAAGTTCCAACAGCTAAATGACGTAAATTCGACGTAATATGCCGCAAAAGCGGCGCTTTTTCAAGGCTATGAAACTTACATTAGTTCCGGCGGAATGTATCCCGGATAGAAAAGAAGGCCCTGGAAAAGCTGAGGCTGAGCCTGGGGGAGAGCGGCTGCCTTTGAAGTGCAGGGCGGCGCTGTGGGTAAAGAAAACGAAAAAAATTTGAAAAACCTGCGGTGAAGCCTGTTGACGGCGGCGATTTAAAGTGCTATTATAATGACGCTTATGTAATCCCTTTGAGGAGTCCAATCAATGAAGAACCTGTTTGCAGCTTACGCCTATTATTTTACCTTTTACTTCTTTGGCTTTATCGTCAACAAGGTAAGAGTGTTTTTCGCTGCAACAAAACCGGTTTCTTCCATGGCCTGAGAAAGGAAAAAATCGTAATTTACAGCCTGCGGTGGATAAACACATCACCGCAGGCGTTTTTTGTTCCTGCGGCGGCAGGGAAGAAAGGGAGAGTAAAAATGATCATCATCGTAAAACAGGGCGTAAACGAAGAGAGAATACAGGACCTGATCCGCTGGATCGAGTCCCAGAATCTGATCACCCATGTGTCCAAGGGGGAGTTTACCACCATCGTGGGTGTCATCGGCGACACATCCAAGCTGGACGAAGATCTGATTATGGGTCTGGACATCGTGGACTCCGTCAAGCGCGTGTCCGAGCCCTTCAAGAGCGCCAACCGCAAATTCCACCCCCTGGACAGCGTTATTGACGTCTCCGGCGTGAAGGTGGGCGGAGGAAACTTCGCCATGATCGCCGGTCCCTGCTCCGTGGAGAGCCACGACCAGATCATCTCCATTGCCCAGGACGTGAAGGCGGCAGGAGCCAACATGCTCCGCGGCGGCGCCTTCAAGCCCAGAACCTCTCCCTACGACTTCCAGGGCCTGAAGGCCGACGGGCTGGAGCTGCTGCTGGAGGCAAAGAAGATCACCGGCCTGCCCATCGTCACGGAGATTATGAACGCAAACCACCTGCCGCTGTTTGAAAACGTGGACCTGATCCAGGTGGGCGCAAGAAATATGCAGAACTTTGAGCTTTTGAAGGAGCTGGGACATACCAATAAGCCCATCCTCCTCAAGCGCGGCCTTGCCAACACCATCAAGGAGCTGCTGATGGCAGCGGAGTACATCATGTCCGGCGGCAACGAGAACATCATCCTCTGCGAGCGGGGCATACGCACCTTTGAAACGGCCACCAGAAACACCCTGGACCTGTCCGCCATCCCCGTGCTCCACGAGCTGACCCACCTGCCCGTGGTCATCGACCCCAGCCACGCTACCGGCGTTGCCCGGTACGTCAAGCCCATGGCCGTGGCCGCGGCGGCGGCCGGCTGCGACGGACTGATTATCGAGGTCCACAACGACCCGCCCCACGCCCTCTGCGACGGCGCCCAGTCTCTGCGGCCCGAGCAGTACGAGGATGTGGCCAGGGCGGTAAATAAGGCCAGGGCGGCTCTGGCCGAATAAGTATGGGAAAAGGAGGGATGACCATGAAAATCGGAATCGTCGGTTTGGGACTGATCGGCGGCTCTCTGGCCCGGGCTTACCACAAGAGCGGGCACGAGGTCTACGGTTATAACCGAAACAAGGTGGTGCAGGATTACGCAAAGCTGGAAGGCACCCTGGCGGGCGAACTGAATCAGCAGACCATGGCAGAGTGCGACGCCATATTCCTCTGCCTGTACCCCCAGAAAGCCATTGAATTTCTGGAAGAAAACGCCCCGGTCATCCCCAAAAACGCCCTGGTGATTGACTGCTGCGGCACAAAGCGGCTGGTGTGTAAGGCCGGCTTTGCCCTGGCCGAGCAGTACGGCTTCACCTTTGTAGGCGGACACCCCATGGCCGGCACCCAGTTTTCCGGCTATGCCAAGAGCCGGGCGGACATGTTTGCGGGCGCGTCCATGATTATCGTCCCGCCGGAGGCGGACGATATCCTGCTGCTGGAGCGGATCAAGAAGATCCTGACCCCGGCGGGCTTTGCCCATGTGACCGTCACCACCGCCGGGCACCACGACGCCATGATCGCCTACACCTCCCAGATGTGCCACATTCTCTCCAACGCCTATGTGAAAAGCCCCAGAGCCCAGGAGCATAAGGGCTATTCCGCCGGAAGCTACCGGGATCTGACCCGGGTGGCCTGGCTCAATGAGAACATGTGGACCGAGCTTTTCCTGGAAAACAAGGACTACCTGATGGAGGAGCTGGATCTGGTGATCGCCCATCTGCAGGAGTACCGGGACGCTATGGCCGACGATGACGCGGACCGGCTGCGCAGCCTTCTGGCCGAGGGCAGGATCTGCAAGGAGAAGGTGGACGCCCCATGAAAAGCATTGAGATCAACACCCCAAACCCCTATAAGGTACTTGTGGGCGGCGGCCTGATCGCAGGCACCGGGGAGCTGGCAGCTCCGCTGGTCAAGGGCAGAAATGCCGTGATCGTCTCCGGCAGCAACGTCTTCCCCCTCTACGGGGAGACCGTCCGGGAGAGTCTGGAGAAGGCGGGCTTTTCGGTCTGCTGCTATGTGTACCCCGCCGGGGAAAAGTCCAAAACGGCGGATACCCTCATTGACATTCTGAACTTTATGGCGGAGCACCAGCTGACCCGCTCAGACGCGGTGTTCGCTCTGGGCGGCGGCGTCACCGGGGACATGGCGGGACTGGCGGCGGCCCTGTATCAGCGGGGCATTGCCTGCATCCAGCTTCCCACCACCCTGCTTGCGGCGGTGGATTCCTCTGTGGGCGGCAAAACCGCCGTCAATCTTCCGGCGGGCAAAAACCAGATGGGCGTTTTCTCCCAGCCCCGGCTGGTGATCTGCGACACCGACTGCCTGAACACCCTGCCCCCTGAGGTCTATACCGAGGGCTGGGCGGAGGTGGTCAAATACGCCTTTATCCATAAAGGCCCGCTGCAGCAGCTTCTGCTTCAGGCCAGGCCGGAGGAGCAGATCGGGGAGATCATTGCCGAGTGTGTGAAGATCAAGCGGGATGTGGTGACTGCCGATGAATTTGACCAGGGCGCGCGGCAGCTTTTGAACTTCGGCCACACCATCGGCCACGCCATTGAAAAATGCAGCGATTTCAGCTGGTACCACGGCATGGCCGTGGCGGTGGGCATGGCCATGATGATCCGGGCCTGCCGGGCAAAGGGCATATGCGATGAAGAGTGCCTGAATCAGGCGGAGCTGCTGCTGAAGAAATTCGGCCTGCCCGCAGACTGCGAATACCCGGCGGAGGCCCTTCTTGAGGCCGCCATGGCGGACAAAAAGCGCAGCGGCGGAACCATCACCCTGGTGCTGCCGGAGACCTTCGGGGTCTGCCGCCTGAAAAAAACCGCATTCAATGAACTGGGCGAGCTGATCGCCCTGGGAAAGAGATAGACTATGGATATCAGAATCAGACCGGTTCCCCTGCACGGGGCGGTGACGCCGCCGCCCAGCAAAAGTCAGGCCCACAGGCTCA
Organism: Clostridiales bacterium; assembly: GCA_022782265.1. Taxonomy (GTDB): domain Bacteria; phylum Bacillota; class Clostridia; order Oscillospirales; family Oscillospiraceae; genus Limivicinus. Next base: position 3,861 of record JALFOM010000079.1, read on the forward strand.
TCCTCTGCGCTGCCCTGGCCGGGGGCAGGAGCGTTATCAGAAACCTGGCCTTTTCCCAGGATATCCGGGCCACGCTGGGCTGTGTTTCCGCTCTGGGCGCAAGCTGGACGGAGCAGGAAAGCGGCGTCATCGCCGTGGACGGCATCGGCGGCCGGACGTATTCCGGGGCGCTGCCCCATCTGGACTGCGGCGAGTCCGGCTCCACCCTGCGCTTTCTGATCCCCATCGCTCTGGCGGTGGCGGGAGGCGCGGAGTTTTGCGGCCGGGGCAGGCTGATGCAGCGGCCCCAAAAGCCCTATTTTGATCTGTTTGACCGGATGGGCATAAAATACGAACAAAAGGACGACAGGCTCAGGGTGGAAGGACGGCTGAGCGCGGGGGAGTACCGGCTTCCCGGCAACGTGTCCAGCCAGTTTTTCACGGGGCTGCTGTATGCCCTGCCCCTGCTGGAAGGACAGTCGCGGATCATCCCCACCACGGCGCTGGAATCGGAGGACTATATCCGCATGACCATACAGGCCCAGAAATTGGCCGGTCTCAGCGTTGAAGAGCTGCCCGATGGCGGCTACGCCGTTCAGGGCCAGCGCTACCGGGCCATGGATGTGGCCGTGGAGGCGGACTGGTCCCAGGCCGGCTTCTGGTACGCGGCAAAGAATCTGGGCAGCGACCTGACGATCTGCGGCATGGATGAACGCTCCCTCCAGGGCGACAGGCGGATCGCGGAGTTTGCGGCGCTGCTGGGCCGGGAGGGAGACCGGGAGATCGACGTGTCCCAGTGCCCGGATCTGGTGCCGCCTCTGGCCGCCATGGCCGCCTTGCGGAAAGGGGACTGCCGCATCACCGGCGCGGCCCGGCTCCGCATCAAGGAGAGCGACCGGCTCGCCGCCGTCACCGCCGCCCTGAACGCCATGGGCGCCAGGGTGGAGGAGTTTCCGGAGGAGCTGTTGATCCACGGGGTCAGCAGCCTGAAGGGCGGCGCGGTCATCGACTGCTGCAACGACCACCGGATTGCCATGATGTGCGCCGTGGCCGCCACCCGCTCAGTGGGCGGGGAGACGGTTTTGCAGGGCGCGGAATGTGTCCGGAAATCCTACCCGGATTTCTGGCAGGTATACAGAGAGCTTGGAGGTGACTTTGATGTCCTCAACCTGGGGGAATAAGATCAGAATATCCGTCTTTGGCCAGTCCCATGCGGAGGCCATCGGCGTCTGCATTGACGGGCTGCCTGCCGGAGAGCGGGTGGACCGGGAGGAGCTTGGGCGCTTTATGCAGCGCAGGGCCCCCGGCAGAAGTAAGGTCTCTACGCCCCGGCGGGAGGCCGACGAGGTGAAGATCCTCTGCGGGCTGGTGGAGGACGTCACCTGCGGTGCGCCTCTGGCGGCGATTATTGAAAACACCAACACCCGCTCCAGAGACTATGAATTTTTGAAGGAGACGCCCCGGCCCGCCCACGCGGACTACCCGGCCCAGGTGAAATACGGCGGCTTTCAGGACGTGCGGGGCGGCGGCCATTTCTCCGGCAGGCTGACAGCGCCCCTTTGCATCGCAGGGGGGATCTGTCTTCAGATTCTGGCCCGCAGGGGCATAGAGATCGCCGCCCATATTTCTTCCGTGGGCGATGTGCAGGATGAAGGCTTTGACCCTATGGGCCTTTCCCGGGAGAGCCTTGAGCGGCTGAGAGCGGCGGATTTTCCCACGCTGTCGGCGGAAAAGGGGGAGGAGATGAGCGCGCTCATTCTGGCCGCCTCCGCGGAGGGTGACTCCGTGGGCGGCACGGTGGAGTGCATCGTCACCGGCCTTCCCGTGGGGATCGGCGGCCCCCTTTTCGGCGGGCTGGACGGGAAGATCGCCTCCGCCATCTTCGGCATCCCGGCGGTAAAGGGCGTCGAATTCGGCGCGGGCTTCGGAGCCGCCGGAATGAAAGGCTCGGAAAATAACGACCCCTACACCGTGAAGAACGGAAAAATACAGACCCTGAGCAACAACGCGGGGGGAATACTGGGCGGCATCAGTACCGGAATGCCGGTGCTGTTCAAAACCGCTTTCAAGCCCACCCCCTCCATAACAAAGCCCCAGCAGAGCGTCAGACTCTCCACGCTGGAGGAGACGGAGCTTCGCGTCGTGGGCAGGCATGACCCCTGTATCGTCCCCCGGGCGGTGCCCGTGGTGGAGGCGGTAACGGCCATCGCCCTGCTGGACGCACTATTGGAAAATTGATGGGAGAAGATCAACATGAACAACGAACTTGAACAGCTGAGAGGCCAGATCGACCAGATCGACGACAAAATCATCGCTCTTTTCAAGGAGCGTATGCAGGTGTCGGATAAGATCGCTCTGGTGAAAAAGGAGCACGACATGCCCACTCTGGCCCCGGGCCGGGAGCGGGCTGTGCTGGCCCGGGTGGCAGAAGAGGCGGGGGAGGAGTTTGCGGACTATACCGAGTCCCTTTTCCGCACCATTATGGCCGCCAGCCGTTCCTACCAGAATATCCGCTCCGGAAAAAAGTCCGCGGTCTATGAGAGCGTGAAGGAAGCCCTGGAAAACACGGCCCAGCTCTTCCCCCAGCGGGCCATGGTGGCCTGCCAGGGCATTGAGGGAGCCTATTCCCAGATCGCCTGCGACAGCATCTTCAAATCCCCCAGCATTATGTATTTCAAGAGCTTTGACAACGTGTTCAAGGCGGTGGAGAGCGGCATGTGCCAGTACGGCATCCTGCCCATCGAAAACAGCACTGCCGGATCGGTCAACACCATTTACGATCTGATGCTCCGGCACAACTTCTCCATTGTCCGCTCCGCCCGGCTGAAGGTCAGCCACAATCTGCTGGCAAAGTACGGCACAAAGCTTTCCGACGTGAAGGAGATCTTCTCCCACGAGCAGGCCATCAACCAGTGCGCGGCCTTTCTGGCCGGCATGAAGGGCGTGAAGGTCACGGTGGTGGAGAATACCGCCGTGGCCGCCAAAATGGTGGCGGAGTCCGGGGATCCGGGCGTGGCCGCCCTGTCCTCCCGCTTCTGCGCGGAGCATTACGGGCTCCAGACCCTGCAGGCCAATGTGCAGGATCAGGACAACAACTACACCCGCTTCATCTGCATCTCCAAGAAGCCGGAGATCTACCCGGGGGCCGACCGCACCTCCTTTATGATGATTATCTCCCACAAGCCCGGCTCGCTGTATAACGTGCTGTCCAAGTTCTACGCCCTGGGCATCAACCTGCGCAAGCTGGAAAGCCGCCCCCTGCCGGACCGGGAGTTTGAGTTCATGTTCTATTTCGATATCGAGTCCTCCGTTTACGCCCCGGAGATGGAAAGGCTGTTTCTGGATCTGGAGTCGGAGAGCGAGGAGTTCCGCTATCTGGGCACATATAATGAGGTGATCTGCTGACATGAGTGATAAAAAACGCTGCGGGCTGATCGGCGAAAAGCTGGGCCACAGCTTCTCGCCCGCTATCCACGGCAAACTGGCCGATTATGAATACAGGCTCTACGAACTGAGCCCCGGGCAGCTGGGGCCCTTCCTGGAGAAAAAGGAATATGACGGCCTGAATGTGACCATCCCCTATAAAAAAACGGTCATCCCGTACTGCGACGAGCTGACCGAGGCCGCAAAAAGCATCGGCAGCGTCAACACCATCGTCAAAAGGGCGGACGGCACGCTACTGGGCCACAATACGGACTATGACGGCTTCATGTGGCTGCTGAAAAACGCCGGGGCCCAGGTGCAGGGCAAGAAGGCCGTGGTGCTGGGCACCGGCGGCGCCTCCCTTACCGTTCAGGCTGCCCTGCGGAATCTGGGCGCGGCGCAGGTGGTGGTCATCTCCCGCAGCGGAGAGGACAATTACGAGAACATCGCCCGCCACAGTGACGCGAAAATTCTGATCAACGCCACCCCCGTGGGCATGTACCCCAAAACCGGCGTCAGCCCGGTGGATCTGGATGTGTTCACCGCCCTGGAGGGCGTGTTCGACGTGGTGTATAACCCGGCAAAGACCCAGCTGCTGCTGGAGGCGGAAAAGCGGGGCATCCCCTGCGCCAACGGTCTGGGAATGCTGGTGGCCCAGGCAAAGGCCGCCTGCGAGCGCTTTACCGGCCAGCCTATTGACGACGAAAAGGTGTACACCATCAAGGCTGAGATGGAGCGCAATACCCGGAACGTCATGCTCATCGGCATGCCCGGCAGCGGCAAGTCCACCGTGGGCGCTGCCCTGGCGGAAAGCTTGGGCAGAAGGCTTGTGGATGTGGATGAGCGCATTGTGGAAATGGCCGGCTGCTCCATCCCGGAGATCTTTGCCAAAGACGGGGAGGAGGGCTTCCGGCAGATTGAGCACCAGGCGCTCTGCGAGGTTTCCAAGGAGAGCGGCCTTGTCATCGCCACCGGCGGCGGCGTTGTCACCCGGCCGGAAAACCTTGACCCCATGCGCCAGAACTCCCTGATCGTGTGGCTGCTGAGAGACACGGCCCTGCTGCCAAAGGACGGCCGCCCCCTGTCCCAGACCAATTCCCTGACGGAGATGTTCAAAGTCCGCGAGCCGCTGTACCGTGCCGCCGCCGACTGCATTGCCTACAATAACGGCAGTCTGGAGGACACCGTAAAGCAGATTCTGGAGGCGATGTGAGATGAAGCTTCTCGTGATCAACGGCCCCAACCTGAACATGCTGGGCATCCGGGAGCCGGACATCTACGGCCGCCAGACCTACAAAGATCTTGTGGATTATGTAAACCAAATCTGCGCCCAGAAGGGGATAGACTGCCAGGTGTTCCAGTCCAACCACGAGGGGGACATTGTGGATAAAATCCAGGCGGCCTATGGCAATACGGACGGCATCGTCATCAACCCCGCCGCCTACACCCACACCAGCGTGGCCATTCTGGACGCGCTGAAGGCGGTGTGTATCCCGGCGGTGGAGGTACATCTGTCCGATGTGAATTCCCGGGAGAGCTTCCGGCACATCTCCTACGCGGGCATGGCCTGTGAAAAGACCTATGCGGGCTTTGGCTTCGAGGGCTATAAAATGGCCATCGAGTACCTGGAGGGGAAAAGCAATTTGTAAATTATTCGTAACTTTTGTCGAAAAACGGGCCTGAGGGGGCCTGCGTGGGGCAGAGGAAGCCCGCTTATGCTTGAATTTGCGCGGGAATGGTGGTATAATGCCATCCGTTGAAATATGCGCGAAAGGCAGGTGCGGGGTTTGAAACGGAATAAATTGCTCTGGCTGTTTGAAATGGCGGCCTTGTGCCTCGTGCTTTTTACGATCATCGACGCCCGGCTGGAGAACACCTCCAGCGTCATCATGGGCGGCGCCCAGGGGGCCTATGTCAGCAGCGACACCGTGACCTTTGAAGACCCCAACGCCGAGGCCGAGCCCACAGCGGAGGACCTGCTGGACTGGCCGGAGGTCGACTTTGAAGACCCCTCCAACCAATACCGCATGGTCAGAGACGAGACAAACTTCCTTCTGTCCTCGGCCTTTATCCCGGAGGACCTGGCTGAGATCCCCGGATACCGGCTGAGTATTTCCTCCGTGGCGCTGCCCTATCTGGAGGCGCTGATGGACGCGGCCAAGGAGGCGGGCTTTACCATTTATGTGGCGGGAGCTTACCGAACCTACGGACATCAGAACTATCTTTTCAACAGTAAGGCCAGTCAGATTGCCGCCGGTATGGGAATTGACGACTATATGGACCCGGACTATCAGCTTGCCGTGGAGGAGGCCCGGACCATCACCGCCTTCCCCGGCAGCAGCGAGCATCAGCTGGGTCTGGCCGTGGACCTGATGGACAGGCAGTATTCCAGCTGGGTCTATGAGAACATGAATCAGGAATTCTTCGCCTGGCTGGACGAGCACTGCGCGGAGTACGGCTTCATCAAGCGCTACCCCACCAAAAAGCTGCTGCTCACCGGCTGGGACGAGCCCTGGCACTACCGCTATGTGGGCAAGGAGGCGGCCACCTTCATCATGGAGCACGACCTCTGCTATGAAGAGTTTTACGCCCACTACCACCCGGGGTTTACGTATTGAGCACAGGATGTTTTCCGTATTTTGATAAAAAAGGCTTGCAATATACGCGATATAGTGGTATTATTACAGAGTAAGGTTTATTTTTCTCAATGGAGTGGGCAAACGCCCACTCTTTTTTACGAACATAAACCCATAACGAGCGGGAAGTGAATGAAGCATGAGTAAGATCACCGACAGGGTAACGGCCCTGGCCATGCCCATCGTCCAGGAGGAGGGCTGCTCCCTCTGGGACGTGGAATATGTGCGGGAGGCCGGTTCCTGGTATCTCCGGGTATTTATTGATAAAGAAGGCGGCGTCTCCATCGACGACTGCGAGCGCATCAGCCGCCGCCTGGACCCCATCCTGGACGAGGAGGACCCCATACCCGACAGCTATGTGTTTGAGGTGGGCTCCGCCGGGGCGGAGCGGGAGCTGAAGCGCCCCTCCGATTTTGAACAGTTCATGGGCAGCCAGGTGGAAGTAAAGCTTTACCAGCCGGTAAAAGGCAGCAAGACCTTTGTGGGGCAGCTTACGGCCTATGACCAGGGGAAAGTGACCGTCACCGTGGGCAAAGAGACGATGACGTTTGAAAAAGCGCAGACAGCGCAGGTAAAACTGCACGTAACGATATAAAAGGGGTTAATGAAATGAACGCAGAATTTTTTGAAGCTGTAGAGGATATCGAGAAGGAAAAGGGTATTCCCAGAAGCTACATGTACGACAAGATCAACCAAGCCATGCTGGCCGCCTTCCGCCGGGACAATCCGGAGTGCGGCGACAACGTGGAGATTCTCCTGGATGAGGATAAAAAGCGCATTGAAATGAGCGTGAAAAAGACCGTGGTGGAGCAGGTTGAGGACCCCAACATGGAGATCAACCTGGAAGCCGCAAAGAAGATCAGCCGCCGGGCCAAGCTGGGCGACGTGATCGGCGTCCCCGTGGAGACCAAGAAGTTTGGCCGTATCGCTGCCCAGGCGGCAAAGCAGGTCATCATCCAGGGCATCCGCGAGGCGGAGCGGGGCATCATCTATGAGGAGTTCACCTCCAAGGAGCACGAGATTCTCACCGGCGTGGTCTCCCATATTGAGCCGAGAAACGGCAGCGTCTCCATCCGCATCTCCTCCAACAGCGAATTTACCGAGGCCATGCTGGCCCCCAACGAGCGCATCAAGACCGAAGCCCTGAGAGAGGGCGACAGGATCAAGGTCTATGTGGTGGAGGTCAGAAATTCCACCCGCGGGCCCCAGGTCCTTATCAGCCGCACCCATCCCGGTCTGGTCAAGCGCCTGTTCGAGCTGGAAGTGCCCGAAATCTACGACGGCACCGTGGAGATCAAGTCCATCGCCCGTGAAGCGGGCAGCCGCACCAAGATGGCCGTCTGGTCCAGCGACCCGGACGTGGACCCCATCGGCGCCTGCGTCGGCCCCAAGGGCGGCCGCGTAGCCAGCATCGTCAATGAGCTGGGCGGCGAGAAGATCGACATCGTCAAATACAGCGAATCCCCCGAGGAGTACATTGCGGCCTCCCTCTCTCCCTCCGAGGTTGTCAGCGTTACCATGCTGGAGGACGGAAAGAGCTGCCGCGTCATCGTGCCTGACGGTCAGCTGTCCCTGGCCATCGGCAAGGAGGGCCAGAACGCCAGACTGGCAGCCAAGCTCACCGGCTATAAGATCGACATCAAGCCCGAATCTGAGGCCTAAATCCAAAGAAAGGCGGCAGCGGAATGCAGAAGAAAATCCCCATGCGGCAGTGTCTCGGCTGCCGTGAAGCAAAGCCCAAAAAGGAGCTGATCCGTGTGGTCCGCTCCCCCGAGGGCCAGATCAGTCTGGACTTCAAGGGCAAGGCCTCCGGCCGGGGCGCGTATATCTGCCACGACCCCCAGTGCCTGAAAAAAGCCATCAAGTCCAAGGCGCTGGAGCGGGCCTTTTCCACCCAGATCCCCCCGGAAATCTACGATAAATTAAATGAGCAGATGGAGGGCGGCCAATGAGAGAAAAAACGCTGAATCTCCTTGGCCTGATGCGAAGGGCCAACGCCCTGCAGGTAGGCGAGACCAACGCCGGCGCCGCGGTGAGAGGCGGCAAGGCAAAGCTCCTCCTTCTGGCAAGGGACGCGTCCGACAACGCCCGCGGCAGGGCAGTGGGCTTTCTCTTCGGCCGCAATACCATCGGCCTGACCCTGCCCTTCACCAAGGCGGAGATCTCCGCCCATGTGGGGGTGAGCGGCTGCTCCATGGCGGCGGTGACGGATATCGGCTTTGCCAACGCCCTGATGAAGCTCCTTGTGGAGCTGTCGCCGGGGGAATATGAGGAAGCCGCGGCCCAGGTAGAGCAGCGTTTTTCCAGGGCGGAACGCCGCAAAAAGGAAGCAAAGGCCCATGAGAAAAACAAGAGGACAGGAAAAAGGAGGACTAATATATGAGTATGATTAAGTACAGAGTGCACGAGGTGGCAAAGGACTTTAATGTGACCTCCAAGGTCATCAGCCAGATCCTGACCGACTATATTGCGCCTCCTAAGAACCATATGCAGGTGCTGGAGAACAATGAGCTGGACGTGATCTTTGAGTACATGACCCAGCACAACCAGGTGGCAAGCCTTGAGGAGGTCTTTAACGTGAAGCCCAAGACTGAAGCCCCCCACAAGCCCCAGCCCCAGAACCAGAATCAGAATCAGAGCCAGAACCAGAGAAACAACGCCCCCGCCCAGCAGGCAAGGCAGGATAAGGCCCCGGCAAAGCAGGATAACCGCCAGAAGGGTCAGCAGAGCCAGCAGGCTCCCCGCCCCAACGCTCCCCAGGAGCAGCCCAGGGCGGAGAAGAAGGATAAGCCCCACACCCCCCGCCAGGTGGCGGAAAAGCGGGTGGTGGACACCCGCGGCGGCGTAGCCGTAAACATCGAAAAGTATAACGAGAAGTTCGAGGATATGGCCGGCGACAAGACCGGCGGCCGCAATATGGGCCGGGGCGGCACCAAGGAGAAAATCGGCAACAAGAACAAGCAGCGCCAGAACTCCCAGGCAGCCTCCGCCAAGCGCCGCCAGGAGGAGCGGGACAAAATGCAGAAGCTCCAGCTGGAGATCGCCAAGAAGCAGCAGCTCAAGGTCCAGATCCCCGACGAGATCAGCGTGGGCGAGCTGGCCTCCCGCATGAAAAAGACCGCCTCCGAGGTCATCAAGCAGCTGTTTAAGCTGGGCGTTTTTGCCTCCGTGTCCGAGGTTATCGACTATGACACCGCCGCTCTGGTGGCCATGGAGCTGGGCTGCAAGGTGGAGAAGGAAGTTATCGTCACCGTTGAGGAGAAGCTCATCGACGACCATGAGGATAAGCCCGAAGATCTGGTGTCCAGAGCCCCCGTCGTGGTGGTCATGGGCCATGTTGACCACGGCAAGACCTCTCTGCTTGACTATATCCGCCACGCCAACGTGGTCTCCGGCGAGGCCGGCGGCATCACCCAGCACATCGGCGCTTACACCGTGGAGATCAACGGCAGCCCCATCACCTTCCTGGACACTCCGGGCCACGAGGCCTTTACTTCCATGCGCGCCAGAGGCGCCATGGTGACGGATATCGCCATTCTGGTGGTAGCCGCGGACGACGGCATCATGCCCCAGACCGTGGAGAGCATCAACCACGCCAAGGCAGCGGGCATCCCCGTGGTGGTGGCCATCAACAAGATGGACACCGTGGGCGCCAATCCCGAGCGCATCAAGCAGCAGCTGACGGAGTACGACCTGGTCTCCGAAGAGTGGGGCGGCGACACCATCATCTGCCCCATCTCCGCCAAGACCGGTATGGGCATCGACAACCTGCTGGAGAACCTGGTCATCCTGGCCGAGGTGCAGGAGCTGAAAGCCAATCCCAACCGGGCCGCCAGGGGCGCCGTCATCGAAGCCCGGCTTGACAAGGGCCGCGGCCCCATCATGACCGTCCTGGTGCAAAACGGCACCCTGAAGCTGGGCGACATCATCATCGCCGGTACCGCCGTGGGCCGCGTGCGCACCATGATCAACGACAAGGGCCAGCGGGTCACCGAGGCCGGCCCCTCCACCCCCGTGGAGATTTCCGGTATGTCCGAGGTCCCCAGCGCCGGCGACACCTTCAACGCCGTGGCAGACGAGCGCATGGCCAGAGAGCTGGCCGAGGAACGCCGCGTCCAGATGGCCAACAACGCCATGGGCGGCACCAAGAAGGTCAGCCTGGAGGATCTGTTCAGCCAGATCCAGGCCGGCGAGATGAAGACCCTGAACATCATTGTCAAGGCCGACGTGCAGGGCTCTGCCGAGGCGGTCAAGACCTCTCTGGAGAAGATCTCCAACGACGAGGTCCGGGTCAAGGTCATCCACAGCGCCGTGGGCGCCATCAACGAGTCCGACGTGATGCTGGCCGCCACCTCCGGCGCCATCATCGTGGGCTTCAACGTCCGCCCGGACAACGCCGCCAGAGACAGCGCCGCCCGCTCCAAGGTGGATATGCGCATGTACCGCGTCATTTACGACTGCATCAACGAGATCGAAGCCGCCATGAAGGGTATGCTTGCGCCCCAGTTCAAGGAGGTCGTCATCGGCCACGCCGAAGTGCGCGAGACCTACAAGGTCTCCAAGGTGGGCACCGTCTGCGGCTGCTACTGCACCGACGGCAAGATCCAGCGCGGCTGCGACGTCCGGGTCCTGCGGGACAATATCGTTATCCACGAGGGCAGCCTGGCCTCCCTCCGCCGCTTCAAGGACGACGTGAAGGAAGTCGCCAGCGGCTACGAGTGCGGCATGCAGGTGGAGAAATTCAACGACATCAAGCCCGGCGATATTATTGAGTGCTTCGTCATGGAGCAGATAGACAGATAAAATTACGGACGGGCGCTTTCTCCCAAAGCGCCCGTTTATACTAATAGGAGATTCAATATGGCATCCAACAAGCTTGCAAGAACCAACGACGATATTCAGATCGTCCTGTCCAAGCTCCTGCGGGAGATCAAGGACCCCAGAGTGCAGCAGGGCATGATCAGCGTCACCCGCGTGGAGACCACCGGGGATCTGCGCTATTCCAAGGTCTGGCTCTCCGTTATGGGCATGAAGGACGAGAAGGAGTTCAAAAAAGGGCTGAAATCCGCCTCCGGCTGGCTCCGGCGGGAGCTGGGCAATACCATGAAGCTGCGCTACACCCCCGAGCTGGTGTTCGAGATCGACCACAGCATCGAATACGGCGCCCATATCAGCCAGGTCATCAGCTCTCTTGACATCAAACACGACGAGGAAGAGAACAATGAACTTTAAGGAATGTGCCAGGCTCCTTTCGGAGCGGGATAATATCCTTCTTGTCACCCACAAAAACCCGGACGGGGACACCATGGGCAGCGCCGCCGCCCTGTGCAGCGCCCTGCGCCGGAAGGGGAAGACCGCCTGGCTCTACCCCAACGACGCCGTCATCGAAAAGCTCCTGCCCTATGTAAAGGCTTATTTCGCCCCGGCAGACTTCAGCCCCGCCTATATCGTGTCCGTGGATGTGGCCACGGAGAAGATGTTTGCCCGGGGCTTTGACGCGGCGGTCAACCTCTGCATTGACCACCACCCCACCAATTCCCATTACGCGCCCAAGGAGCTGATCCGGGCCGACCGCTCCTCCTGCGGGGAGATCGTGCTGGAGCTGATCAAGGCCCTCTGCGGCGGCGTGGAGAGAAACGAGGCCACTTTGCTGTATATCGCCGTGTCCACCGACACCGGCTGCTTCCAGTATTCCAATACCAATGCCCGCACCCTTGAAGCGGCGGCGGAGCTTTTAAAGCGGGGGGCCAACAATGCCGAGGTCAACCTGAAATTCTTCCGCAAAATTTCGCCCGCCCGCATGAAGCTGGAGGGCATGATCTACTCCGGAATGAGCTTTCACCGGGAGGGCAAGGTCACCGTTGCCACCGTCACCCGGCAGATGATGGCCCAGGCCGGGGCCACCGAGGACGACTGCGACGATCTGGCCGGTCTCCCCGGCAAGGCCGAGGGCAGCGTGGTGAGCATCACCATCCGGGAGCAGGAGGACGGCAGCAGCAAAATCTCCGTCCGCTCCATGCCTGAGGTCAGCAGCAGCGACATCTGCGCCGTTTTCGGCGGCGGCGGACACGCCATGGCCGCCGGCTGCACCATCTCCTGCCCGCCGGAAAAGGCCAAAAGGATGCTGCTGGCCGTGGTGGATGAGGTCTGGAAATGAACGGCATCCTCCTTGTGGACAAAGAGCAGGACTGGACCAGCAACGACGTTGTGGCAAAGCTGAAGGGCGTTCTCCATGAGCGGCGAATCGGCCACTCCGGCACCCTGGACCCCATGGCCACTGGGCTTTTGGTGCTGTTTGTTGGCCGGGCCACCCGGGCCGTGGAGTTTGCCGAGAGCCATGCCAAGCGCTACCTGGCCGGCCTTCGCTTAGGGCTTAGTACCGATACCCAGGACATTACGGGCCGGGTGCTGAAAAGCGCGAAAGCCCCTGTCAGCCGGGAAGAGCTGCTGGCTGTCCTGGAAGAGTTTAAGGGGGAGATCAGCCAGATCCCGCCCATGTATTCCGCCATCAAGGTCAAGGGGAAGAAGCTCTATGACATCGCCCGCCGGGGCGGGGAAGTGGAGCGCAAGCCCAGGCAGATCACCGTTTCCGCCCTGACGCTGCTGGGCCGGGAAGGGGAGGACTGGCTCCTGGACGTGCGCTGCTCCAAGGGCACCTATATCCGCACCCTGTGCCACGACATCGGCGAAAGGCTGGGCTGCGGCGGCTGCATGAGTTCCCTGCGCCGCATACAGGCCGGGGAATTTACCGTGGACCAAGCCCACACCATCGGGCAGATCCGGCAGGCGGCGGACCAGGGGCGGGCGGAGAGCCTGCTCATCCCCGTAGACAGCCTTTTCCGGGAATACCCGGCGCTGACGGCCTCCGCCGGGGCGGAGCAAAGGCTTCGCTGCGGCAACAGCGTAAAATGCGAGGCCCGGGAGGGGAAAGTCCGGGTCTATTCCGAAAGCGGAGAATTTCTGCTGCTGGGCCAGGTCTCCGGCGGCGAGCTGAAAACCATAAAAAGTTTTTTCGAGGTATAGAGAACCATGGCAGAGTGTAAAAGAGCCATAGCCCTGGGCTTCTTCGACGGCGTGCATGTGGGCCACGCCGCCCTTCTCAACAAGACAAAGGAGCGGGCAGCCCAGATCGGGGCCATGCCCTCTGTGCTGAGCTTTGACGTGCACCCGGACAACCTGGTGTTGGGCAGGGAAGTGCCCCTGATCAACAGCGCCATCGGCCGGGAGGATATCATCCGCCGCTGCTTTGGCATTGACAACGTGGTCTTTATCCACTTCAACCGGCATGTGATGTGTATGCCCTGGCAGGAGTTTGTGGACTCCATCATCGCGGAGCTGAACGTGGCCTGGGTGGTTGTGGGCCATGATTTCACCTTCGGCTATAAGGGCCAGGGCAATCCCCAGCGCCTGACGGAGTACTGCGCACAGCGGGGCATCGGCTGCGACGTCATTCCCGCCGTCACCATGGACGGCAGGGTGGTCAGCTCCACCTATATCCGGGAGCTGATCCGCGCCGGCAACGTGAAGGAGGCCAACCGCTATCTGGGCCACCCCCATATGCTGGCGGACACGGTCCACTCCGGCTACCATTTGGGCACCAAAATGGGCACGCCTACTATTAATATGTATTTCCCCGACGGGGTGCTGGTGCCCCGCTACGGCGTGTACGCCACCAAGGTCATTCTGGAAAATGAAAAGAGCTATGTGGCTGTCACCAATGTGGGCGTCCGCCCCACGGTCAGTGAAGAGAACCGGGTCAGCGTGGAGAGCCACCTGCTGGACTACGAAGGCAACCTCTACGGCCGGCAGGCCAGGGTGGAATTTTATGATTTCATCCGGGGCGAGCAGAAGTTTGATTCCTTCGAGACCCTCTCCGCCCAGATCAAGCGGGACGCGGAGACCGCCAGACGCTATTTTGCGGAAAACACGGACTGAAAAAAGGTAACTCAACCACAGGTTGAGTTACCTTTTTGTCCATTCAACGAATAAGTTATAGGCTTTTTTCATGGATTTCGCTACAATCTGGCACAGAAACGAAAAGGAGGGACCCCAATGAACGAAACACTTGGAACAAATATTATGCGTCTGAGAAAAGAGGCGGGACTGACCCAGGAGCAGCTGGCAAACGCCCTGGGCATATCCTATCAGGCGGTGAGCAAATGGGAAAACGGCGTCTCCTGCCCGGACATCTCCACGCTGCCGCTGATCGCGGACTTGTTCAGTGTCAGCATGGATTCTCTTTTTGGCCGGGAGACTGTGGCTCTGGCGGTGGTACAGGAGGAGCCGAAGCGGAGCGGCCCGGACTACCCCTGGCCCGATGACGACGCCCTGTACGCGGTGCTGTTTCGGGGACACAACTATATCGGCAGCGGAGACATGGATCATAAGGAGAAAAAGCGGATCGAGTTTTGCTATGAAGGCCCGGCCATCAACATCCACAGCGATTTTTCCGTCACCTGCGAGGGGGATGTGCAGGGCGACGTCAAGGCAGGCGGCAGAGTGGACTGCGGCAGCGTGGGCAAGGGCGTGACTGCCGGGGGCAGTGTGAACTGTGATTCTGTGGAGGGCGATGTGAAAGCCGGCGGCAGCGTGACCTGCGACACGGTGGGCGGCAATGTGTCCGCCGGGGGCAGCGTCCACTGCGACGGTGTGGGCGGCAGCGTCAGCGCCGGGGCCAACGTGAGCTGTGATGACGTAGGCGGCGACGTGCGAGCAAATTCCGTCCAGTGCGAGGAAGTTTCCGGCGGCGTGTTCCGGATGAATTAATTCAGCCTCCTCCCATGGAGGGCGCCCTTTTTGCTGTTCACCTCCCAAGCCTCCCCCTAATGGGGCACCTTTTTGCGGGCGCATCGTGATGCGCCCCTACGACCATTTATGTGGTGTAACCGTAGGGGCGATTCATGAATCGCCCGAGAGCCTCCCGCGCCGACCTTGTGCTGCGCGGCTCTCAAGCCTCCACCCAAGGGGGAGCCTTTTCATGCCCGCCCCCAAGGGAACTTTTGGGCGAAAAAGAACCAGCTCCCATGCCGGGGGCTGGTTCTTTATTGCGATTTTCAGTTTTCAAAGAAACTCAGCGCAAAGTCATAAATCGCGTGGCCGCTTTCAAAGGGCTGTCCGTCGACGGTGATGAGCACGGCGTCCGCCTCATACACGCTGATGAAGCTGTTGACCAGACTTCCCACCATGATGTGCTCACCGGCGGTGCCGCTGGAAAAAATCAACGCGGCAAAATCCTGGCCCATGTCCAGATGGATCACATTGCTGTTATCCACGGTGAAGCTGTTTGCCGTGACGGCGGAGCCGAAAACGCCCAGCTCAACAAGCTTATCCACAATGGCCTGGGGGCTCTGTTCGGCGATCTCACACTCCACGGGGATAACATTTTCCGCGTTGTCATCGCCCTTATAGAGCGTAACGCTGACGCCGGAAGGGGCGACGGGCTCCTCACTGACTGCGGGCTCCTCACTGACTGCAGGCTCCTCGCTGATCTCAGGGACCGGTTCCGGGCTGTCCTCCGGCACGGGGAGAACCGGGGCCTCCACATCGTCGGGCACAGGCGTGGTGGGGGGAGGGGTCTTCTTTCCACAGGCACAGAGGGAAAGAATTAGGGCAAGGCAGAGGATAACAGACAAAATCTTTTTCATATTTTTTCCCTTCAAATCTTTGTGTTGTTCAAGTATATTCTATCATAGTTTCCCCGGAAAATCCCTTAATAATGATTAAATTGAATTTTACTTGGCCGGGCGGTTTTTCCGGGCGGTGTGGCCACGGCCCCGGCGTCTGGCCTGGGTGGCCTTGGCCTTGTAGAAGTCGCACATGCCCTCGTCGGCCTGATAGACCAGCTTGTTGGCCGTCCAGGAGTTGTCGTCGGCGTTTTTGTGGAAACGGGCTCTTACCAGATAATTGCCGTGCTCCGGGCAGCTGAAAATGTTCATATAGCGCTGGTCGCCCTGATTGACCCACTTTGAACCGGTGAGCTTTTCCCCGCATACCGGGCAGACAAGCTCGGTGATCCGCGGATCGGCAAAGGCGGCGGCCTTGCTCACAAAGCCCTCAAAGCTCTCGTGCAGCAGGGCCTCCGGGCCGGTGCTTTCCCGGGGGGGCTTGTAATTGGGCATACGGGAGGCCAGAATCTTCCCCGCCTCAGGATAGAGGCGCAGGCCCTCCTCCATGTCCAGCCTTGAGCAGACAAGGGCGGTGTTGTAAGCGTCGCCCAGAGCGTCGTGGGCCACACGGGTCTGCTCGATCTCAAAATGCTCCATGGCGCTGGCCAGAGATTTCTGGTTCTTGTCCCCGCCGGTCTGGAGATTGTAGATCAGCTGGAGGTTGATCCAGCCCGCGATCCAGTCCCAGTCCAGATCGTGGATAATGATGTTCTGTTCCATGATCCCCTGGTCGTCGCAGCCCCAGGTGATGAAGGTGACGTCATCACCGCACCAGGCGCGAAACTGCTCCATGGCGTCGGCAAAGGCGATGCCCTGGGCCAGACGCTCCTTGTCAAAGCCGGTGATTTTTTTCACCTTGTAGTGCATACGGCGGAAGTACACGGGCTTGACGTCCACGGTAAATTCCTCGCCCGGCTGCATGTCCTCCGTCAGCTTGACGGCGCCGATCTCGATGATCTCTCCCCGCAGATGGATGGGGAGCTTGTTGAAAACGGAGGACTTGGAGCTCATTGCCTGATTCCACTCCAGATCCACCACAACGTAATTCATAGCATACAATTCCTTTTTCTAAAACTCATAAAAAATATTATAACATATTTATTTCCCATATGCACTACTTTTTTATCGGGGCTTCAAAACTTTCGTTTACGGCTTTACGCAAAGCCCCGGTTTATGGTATACTTCTCACATTGAATGGAGGCTTATGCAATGAGAGGAATGACGATTTCAAGGGCGGCGGCGGTCTGCGGCGGCCGGATCTGCGGCGAGGGAGACCTCGGCGCGGAGCTGGGCAGCGTGGTGATCGACAGCCGCGCTGTTTCAGCGGGCGACTTTTTTGTGGCCTATAAAGGGGAGCGGGTGGACGGACACGACTATATCTCCGCCGCCTTCGACAGAGGGGCGGTCTGCTGCCTGGCCCAGCGCGTGCCGGAGGGGGAGACAAGGCCGGTCATCCTTGTGCCGGACGTACAGACGGCCCTGGAGCAAATCTGCGCCGAATACCGCCGGGATCTGCGCCTGCCGGTGATCGGCATTACCGGCAGCGTGGGCAAGACCTCGGCCAAGGAGATGATCTCCGCCGTATTGTCCCAGCGGCTGAACGTGCTGAAAACGGATAAGAATCTGAATAACCAGATCGGCGTGCCCATGACCATCTCCCGCATCCGCCCGGAGCATCAGGCGGCGGTGGTGGAGATGGGCATATCCGGCTTCGGGGAGATGAGCGTTCTGGCCCGGATCGCCAGACCGGACATGGCGGTGTTCACCTTGATCGGCCACGCCCACCTGGAATTTCTTCATGATCTGGACGGCGTGCTCCGGGCCAAGACCGAGATGCTGGATTTTATGGCCGACGATGCCCCGGTGCTCATCAACGGCGACGACGAAAAGCTGCGGGGCCTTCAGTGCCGGCAGAAGAAGATCAGCTTCGGCCTGGGGGAAAACTGCGACATCCGGGCGGAGAACATCAGGCTGGGCGAATCCGGGGAGACCTTCTGCGATATCGTATACGGCGAAAGACGTATACCCGTGGAGATCAGGGCTTACGGCCGGCATATGATCTACGCCGCCCTGGAGGGGGCCGCCGTGGGTCTGCTCATGGGCCTCAGTGACGGAGAGATCGTCAGGGGCGTCGCCTCCTTTGAGACGGTGGGACGCCGTGCCGCCGTCTGCGATACGGGCTTTATCACCCTGATCGACGACAGCTACAACGCAAACCCGGACTCGGTGAAATGCGGGATCGACTCCCTGATGAAAATGCCCGGGCGGCATGTGTGCATCCTGGGAGATATGCTGGAGCTGGGCGAAGGCAGCGGGGAAATGCACTTTGACGTGGGCCGCTACGCCGGGGAAAAGGGCGCGGAGC
>JALFOM010000045.1 GCA_022782265.1 Clostridiales bacterium
GCCGGTGCCGATCAGGTAGGCCAGATCCTTGGAGCTCTTCAGCTCGGGGACCTTGGCAATGACCTCGTCCATGGCCGCCACTGCGGAGGCCTCGGAATTGATCTTGCTGCGGATGGTGGTATCCGCTACCATTTTGCCGTTTTCATCTAAAATAACTGCTTTGGTGTAGGTTGAACCTACGTCGCAACCGCCGAAATATTTCATCATTTGCCTCCCAATTTCTCTTTCTTATCAGTAATCGTATTTCGGGTATTTGTCCATGTCATAGGGCATCTGGAGGGTGTCCTTGCGCTCCATATCGTCGTAGTGCTTTTTCAGGAAGGGCTCAACCACGTTGAACAGCAGCTTGCCGTCCAGATCGAAGAAGAACACGATGAACAGCGCCACATTGGCCACCAGGGCCACGCCCAGAAGCTTGAGCAGGAATCTGCCGAATTTGCATTTGCACTTCTTCATAATCGTACCTCCTTACCAGCCCATGGAGTCGTCGAAGTCCAGCAGAGACGGATCCAGAGGCTCTTCGTGCATGACGGTGGTCATGTAGTCGTTGATGATGCGGCGGATCTCCATGCGGGAGACCGTGCGGCTGTCGGGCAGGGCGTGGGGCATCCAGAAAGCGTGAATGTTTCTGGCCCTGAACTCATCCTCGAACAGGCCGTGTACGCCCTGCATACCCTTGCACTGGAGCTGGTCGTACATGGCTACCATGTCGCAGTTGAACTTCTCCATGTTCTCCCACAGCTCGAAGATGTGGTGCATACCGCCGACGGCCATGCGGCGCATGGGCGCCCACATGTGATAGCGGGCCATATCCTCAAGGCAGTTTTCATAGGTATCGGTACGGATGGTCATATCGAACATCAGAGAGTCCATATTGATGACCACGTTCAGGCCCCAGCAGTTATAGGCCCAGGTGCACCAGTGAGAATAGTACAGCGGGGCGCAGGACCAGGCAATGACTCTGTGGCGGGTGTTGGGGAAGGAATTGATCTTTTTCCTCACGCACTTTTCCATGATCTTGCGGACCTTCTTGTCGCAGTCGTGCCAGATCTTCCTGTCGCCGTCCTGAGAGTAGTAGATGCGGTAGAGGGCCTGGGCCACGCCGTTGATGGGATAGTAACTGGTCTTCGCGGCCACATCCCACTTCTCCCACTCAAACTTCTGCAGCTCGTTCTGCTGTTCCAGCTTTTTCACCAGCTGGTCCCAGTTGAAGGGTACGCCGGTCTGCTCCTCGATGAAGCGCCAGCACTCCTCGATCTCCCTTGCGCAGTGCTTGAGAACCAGGGGGTCGTCAAACTGCATGGGCTGAGGCATGGCAAACAGGGGTTTATCCAAAAACCAGTCCTGAAGGATGGAGGTGGCCACGGAGGCGTCGCAGGCCTCGTTGGAGGTGATGGTGAAGGGGGCGTAGTCGGGCATGTCGTCCAGCACGAAGAGTCCGGACTCCGCCTGGCACATGGGGCAGGGGTCGCCGGGCAGGCCGATGGACTGCACCGCGTCGATGTAGTTATGTACGGTGTGGCTGTTCACATGGCAGGTGACGAAGTAGGGGATCATCTCCATGGAAACGTTGTCGAACTGATCGGACCAGGGGTAGAAGATGCCGCCCCAGACCGTCTCGTTATGGGCCATGGTGTGGTACCACAGGTCGTTTTTCTTGCCGCCGTGGAGCTTGGTGTCAGCGGCGAACATGCGCTGGAACTGACGGATGGTCTCGCAGACCATGCCCCGGTAGTGCCAGGGGGAAGCGCGCAGCGCCTCGCCCCGCAGACCTTCCATGCCGCGGTCGAACCAGTGAAGCACAGGCAGATAGGTCTGGCCCACCCAGCGGTAGCGCCAGACGCCCTTGGCAAAGTTCACCACGCCGCCGAATTTCTGGACGTCGATGACCATGTGGACATAGTTATAGAGCCAGACGTTATAGAAGTAGTACATGGTGTCCTTGACGCCGCGCCACTCTCTGTGCTTATACAGGCCGGTTTTGTCCTCATACAGATCACCCAGGCGGCGCTCGCCGTGGGGCTTGCCGTACCAGAAATCTTTTGCCGCTTTTTTGATGTCAAGGTTCTTCAAATCGAGCTTTTTCTTGAATGCCATATCACTTGCCCTCCTGGATCTTCTTGATCTCAACACTTTCGACGAAGGCCTGGAACCGGGTGCGGAGCTGGCCGGAGGCGGAATTGATGTATTCCTTTTCAATGGAGCAGACGGGGATGCCGAAGTCGCGCTTCATGACCACCGTGTCGATCACTCTCTCGTAGCTCCAGTATTCGCAGAACTTGTTGGAGGCGATGATCAGGCCGTCGGCCTTATACTCTTTTACCAGCTCGGCCAGACGGCGTTTCCTCTCGCGCATCTCGTCCTGAGGCATGAAGCGGGGGCAGTTGCTGGTGTCCAGATAGTGACGCGCAATGGCGTCCAGAGGCTCCTGGCCCTCCTTGACAACGATGGGCTGGCGGCTTTCCACCGCACCGTAGCAGTGGCGGTCGCAGACCACCAGGGCGCCGCAGCTCTCGATGAGCTTGGTGAAGTCCGGGTCGTCGTTCTCGGAACCGGCCAGAACCACCTTGCAGCGGTAGTTGGGCTTGGGATCCGGCTCCCGGGTCTTCATCTCTTCGGCCGTCTCTCTCAGCTTGTCGAGAATCAGGTACTTGGGGCAGACCAGGGTGGCCAGCTGGATCACCTGAAACTCATATCCGGTGATGGTGGGGTTATCCAGCTTTCGGTAGTCGCCGATCTCGTTGATCAGGCGGCAGACCTCGTTGTGCTGCTCAATGGCCTGCATCAGCGCTTTGTCGGAGACATCGATGCCGAACTTCTCATTCAGCTTGCCCAGCACGTGGTAACGGAGCTGCTCCCGGTAATGCTCGTAGTTGTTCTCCGTTCTCTTGAAGGGTACGTCGATGAATTCGCAGAAGAAGTTATCGTTCTTGATGATGTCCATCCGCTGCAGGTGCTCCTGGAAGCGGCAGGTGACGGTGCAGGTCTCCGTGGCCATCTGGGCGTCCAGGAAGTTGAAGCCGCCCTCCAGAGCGCGTTCAAACAGGCTGCGTCCGTAGTGGCAGACACGGGCGGACATGTAGTAGGTCGCAATGTCCGGCGATGTGCAGCGCGGCGCTCTCAGTCTCACCGAGAAGCAGCCGGGCAGGTCGAGAAGCACTTCAGGCATGAAATAGCAGGTGTAGCCAATGGCGTATTTCCCCTCGGCCTTCGCCTGCTGGACAAGCGCGTTGTTGGCTTCCTGAAGCAGATCCTCAAAGTAGATCAGGTGTTTGAGATCTTTCAAAAATAACCCCCCTATATTGATTTGTATTCCCTGTTTATGGCAGATCTTCCTCGCCATCTTTCTGAGAATATTTTATCAAAGGGGGGTGGTAATGTCAATTCGGTTTTATCCAGTTATTCCCAAATAGCCGGAAAATCGTCAATAATTTGTTATACAATTTTCGCTTTTTTGTCTAAACAACTGGGGTTTTCATTATTTTTTGTATATTTTCAGCAGAAGTTGAGGCCCGGCCCCGGATCATCTCCGCCGTGCCTCCGCCCTTGCCGTTGATGGCGTCGTTGATCTCTCTGCTGTGGGATCGAAGGTCGATATTTTTGCTGCCGATGATGTACATGTAGCCGGTCTCATCGCTGCCGGAGAAGGCGCCGGCCATGCCGCCGCACTTTTCCATCAGCAGGTTTACAAGCTCCCGCAGGGCCACCTCGTCCAGCACCTTATCAAAGACGCAGATGTTCCCCTCCGTATAGCCAAAGCGCTCCGCTTTCAACCGGGCAAGGGCCATGCTCAGCTCCGCTACCCGCTCCTTGAGCCTTGCCTGCTCTGCCAGCACCCGCTCCACGGCGGCGGCGGACTTGGCCCGTTTGGCGCTGAGGAGACCGGATACGGCGGTGACGTTTTCCTGCATGAGACGGCATTCTCTCAGCGCGTCCATGCCGCAGACCAGCTCAATTCTCACGCCGCCCCGATGCCGCTCGGCGGAGAGCAGCTTGATCAGGCCGATCTCCCCGGTGCGCTTCACATGGGGCGCGCAGCAGGCGCAGCGGTCTGTCCCCGGGATCTCCACAATGCGCACATCCCGGGTCAGCTCCAGCTTGCTGCGGTATTCCATTTGAGAAAGCGCCTCCGGGCCGGGAAAGCAGGTTTTTACTGGCAGGTCGTCCCGCACGGCCTGGTTGGCCAGAGTCTCGATCTCCGTCAGCTGCTCCCAGCTCAGCTCGCCGCTGAAGTCGATGGTCATGCACTCCGCGCCCATGTGAAAGCCCACATTGTCAAAGCCGTAGAGCTTATGGGTGATTCCGGAGACGATATGCTCCCCGGAGTGGTTCTGCATACGGCAGAGCCTCTGCTCCCAGTCCAGGGCGCAGGCATATTCCTCACCCGGCGTTAAAGCCTGATCGGTATAATGGAAGATTTCACCGTTTTGCTCCTGCACGTCCCTGACTGCGGCAGGGCCGATAATGCCGGTGTCCGCCGGCTGCCCGCCTCCCTCGGGGAAGAAAGCGGTCTTGTCCAAAACAACGGCAAAGCCCTTTTTGGCCTTCTCACAGGAGAGGACCCGGGCGGAAAATTCATGGATGTGGCTGTCGGTATAATAAAGCTTTTCGGTCATCAGTATCGCTCCTTCTTTCGTGTTTCAAGCATACCACGCTTTGCCCTAAAGCGCAAGAAAACAAGGGACATCCCATATGGACGCCCCTTGTGTAAAATATTCGGTTCAGCGCTGCTGCTGTTCAAGGCCGCTGATGTTCATGTACTCGTCGTAGCTGCACATGCGGTCGATGACGCCGGTGTCGGTGATCTCGATGATGCGGTTGGCCACCGTCTGGGTCAGCTGGTGGTCGTGGCAGGAGAAGATGATGTTGTGCTTGAAGGCCTCCATGCCGTTATTCAGCGCGGCGATGCTCTCCAGATCCAGGTGGTTGGTGGGCTGGTCGAACACCAGGAAGTTTGCGCCGGAGAGCATCATTTTGCTCAGCATGCAGCGCACCTTCTCTCCGCCGGACAGAACCTTTACCGGCTTGTACACATCATCCCCGGAGAAGAGCATACGCCCCAGGAAGGTGCGCAGATAGCTCTCCCGCTTATCCTCGGAAAACTGGCGCATCCAGTCGATCAGGTCCAGGTCACAGTTGTCAAAATAGGGGTTGAGATCCTTGGGGAAATAGGCCGTGGTGATGGAAGCGCCCCATTTGACGCTGCCGGAATCCGGCTCCTCCTCGCCCATGAGGATCTTGTAGAGCATGGTGACGGCAAGCTCGTTTTTGCCCACAATGGCGATCTTGTCCTCCCTGCCCACGGTGAAGTTCACCCTGTCCAGCAGCTTTACGCCGTCCACGGTCTTGCTGATATCGGTGACGAAAAGCCGGTCCTTGCCCGGTTCCCGGTCTGCCTTGAAGCCCACCCAGGGGTAGCGGCGGCTGGAGGCGGGCAGCTCCTCCACGGTGATCTTGTCCAGCAGCCTGCGGCGGGAAGTGGCCTGACGGGACTTGGACTTGTTGGCGGAAAAGCGGGCGATGAAGGTCTGCAGCTCCTGAATCTTCTGCTCGGCCTTCTTGTTCTGGTCCCGGACCAGCTTCTGGATCAGCTGGCTGGACTCGTACCAGAAATCGTAGTTGCCCACATACATCTTGATCTTGCCGTAGTCAATATCCACAATGTGGGTGCAGACGTTGTTGAGAAAATACCGGTCATGGCTGACCACAAGGACGGTGCCCTCGTAGTCCATCAGGAAATCCTCCAGCCAGACCACGCTGGCCAGATCCAGGTTGTTGGTGGGCTCGTCCAGCAAGATCACGTCGGGGTGGCCGAACAGCGCCTGGGCCAGCAGCACCTTCACCTTGAGCCGGGGGTCGATCTCCGACATCAGGCTCTGGTGCAGGCTCACGTCCACACCCAGACCCTGGAGGATGCGGCCAGCGTCGGACTCGGCCTCCCAGCCGCCCAGCTCCGCAAATTCCTCCTCCAGCTCCGCGGCCCGGATGCCGTCCTCATCGGTGAAGTCCGGCTTGTCATAGATGGCGTCCTTCTCCTTGCCGCAGTCGTAGAGCCGCTGGTTGCCCATGATGACCGTGTCCATAACGGAAAAGGCGTCGTACATGTTCTGGTTCTGCTTCAGAACGGACATGCGCCGCTTGGGGTCCAGCACCACACTGCCGGAGGTGGGCTCCAGCTCGCCGGAGAGGATCTTGATAAAGGTGGATTTCCCGGCGCCGTTGGCGCCGATGATGCCGTAGCAGTTGCCGGCGGTGAATTGCAGGTCCACCCGGCTGAACAGCACGGAGGAGCCGAACTGCATGGAAAGGTCGTTTACTGTAAGCATAGATGATCTCCCGAAAATGATGAATTAAATGTAGGAATGGTCGATGTTGACCACTGCGTAGCGGTCAGGCCAGGTCTGGTGGATGTGCTGGCGGATGGAGGCGGCCAGCTCTTCGTCACTTTTTTTATAGTCGGCGGGAACTACCGCGTCGAAGATCAGGTTGGTATGTGTGGGGCCGGGAACCATGCGAAAATCGTGGATGCTGATCACATCGTCCAGCTCCTTCAGCTTTTCCGCCACGGCGGCGCGCATCTGGCTGACCTCGGTATTGTCGGCCTCGATGGGGTCCATATGTATGGTGGCGATGCAGCCCAGCTGCTCTTTCAGCTCGGTCTCCGCCGTGTCGATGGCGTCGTGCAGGGCGAAAATGTTGCCGTCGCCGCTGACCTCGGCATGGAGGGAGACCATCACCCGGCCGGGGCCGTAGTCATGGACCGCCAGGTCGTGGATGCCCACCACCTCAGGGTGGGCGGTGACGATATCCGCCACCTGCTGCACAAACTCCGGGGCGGGAGCCTGGCCCAGCAGGGGAGACACGGTGTCCTTGGCAGCGTTGAAGCCGGCGTAGATGATGAACACGGCCACCAGCAGACCGGCATAGCCGTCGATGTTCACATGGAAGAAATAGGAGATGCCCATGGAGAGCAGAACCACCGTGGTGGCTATGGAGTCGGAGAGGGAGTCGGTGGCGGTGGCCTGCATGGCGGCGGAATTAATCTTCTTGCCCACAGAGCGGTTATACAGGCACATATAGAACTTCACCAGAATGCTGCACACCAGTATGACGGCAGGGAGCAGACCGCTGCTTATGGGCTCCGGGTGGAGGATCTTTTCAAAGGAGCTTTTGACCAGCTCGAAGCCCATCAGGATGATAACGCCCGACAGCACAAGCCCGGCCAGATACTCGGCCCGGCCGTGGCCGAAGGGGTGGTCCGGATCGGGCTTTTTCCCGGCAATGGCAAAGCCCAGCAGGGTGATGATAGAGGAACCCGCGTCAGACAGGTTGTTGAAGGCGTCCGCCGTGATGGCCACGGAGCCGGAGATGAGCCCGGCAAAATATTTGCCCGCGAAAAGCAGCAGGTTCAGGAAGATCCCGTACAGGCTGCACATGGTCCCGTAGGCCCGGCGGACGGCGGCGTTGGTCACATTTTCGTGGTCTTTGATGAAGAGTTTTGTCAGCAGCTTGATCATAGCAAATCCAGACTTTCTATATCAAAATATTTTTCCGCGAAGTCCACACGCTTCACGGTAAATTCCCTGCCCCGCAGATATTCCAGAATCCCTGCGTCGGTAGGAAAGGAAAAACAGAGCTTATAGGAGTACAGGGCCTGCCCCTTCTCGCCGAAATCCCGGTTGAAACGCTCCCGGCCGTATTTCCCGTCTCCCAGGAGGGGCCAGCCCGCATGGGCCATCTGTACCCTGATCTGGTGTGTGCGGCCGGTGAGCAGGCGGCATTCCACTAAGGACAGGGGGCCTTTGCTGCACAGTACACGATATTCGGTGACGGCGGTCTTTGTGCCTGGCTCCGGGCGCTTTTTTACATAGACCTGGTTTTTGCCCGCGTCCTTGAACAGATAATTCTCCAGCCGGCCGGAGGGCGGCTTGGGACGGCCCTGTACGGCGCAGAGGTAATATTTCTCAATCTCCCGGTCCCGAATCTTGTCGTTGAGGATGCGCAGAGCCTCCGCGTTCTTCGCGGCAATGACAATGCCGCCGGTGTTCCGGTCAATGCGGTTGCACAGGGCGGGGGCAAAGGAATTTTCCTCTTTGGGGCGCCATTCACCCTTCTGGGCCATGTAGGCCTGGATATTGGCGATCAGGGTGTTGTAGTCCCAGACTCCGGCGCTGTGGCACAGCACGCCGGGCTTTTTGTCCGCAAGGAGAATGTTTTCGTCCTCATAGACGATGTCCAGTCGGGGCGTACCCACCTTCAGGTAGGAATTTTCTTCCCGGGGCTTTTCAAAGAACTCATCGTTGATGTATAATTGTAAGGTATCGCCCACGTTCAGGCGGGTGTCCCTTTTCGCGCCCTTGCCGTTGAGCTTGATGCGCTTGAGGCGGATATATTTCTGCAAAAGAGACTCCGGCAGCAGCGGCACGGCTTTGCCCACAAAGCGGTCCAGCCTCTGCCCGGCGTCGTTTTGCCTGACGGTCAGTTCCTTCATGGCTTGACAGGAGACCTTTCATAAAAAAATTGGATCATATTCTTTGCTTTTTTGGATTATACTATATAAAATTTCTGTTGACAAGACTTGACAAGTAATCTATAATATCAGGGCGACTGTGTTGAGGGTATGCCCTCCGGTTGTGACTGTGCGAGGTGCGATATGCGGCTTAACTTAAGAGAGATCATCGAAATACCGGGCGGCTCCATCCCCTTTGAATGTGAGCTGGATACGGATAATCTGGATTTCCCGGCGGTAAAGGCGTATTCGTCCAAACCCCACGCCGTTGGCCGGGTATACAACGAGGCCGGCGTGCTGAACCTGAGCGGAGAGATCAGCGCGGACATGCGCTGTATCTGCGACCGCTGCGGTACGGAGTTTGACAGCATCAAGACCACAGCCCTTCACGCCACCATCGCGGAGGAGGACGACGGCGGGGAAAACCCGGAGCTGTTCCTTCTGGATGGGGACGAGATCGACCTGGACGAGATTTTGTCCACCTGCTTCATCCTGGACATGGAGACCAAGTTCCTCTGCCGTGAGGACTGCAAGGGCCTGTGTTCCCGGTGCGGCAAAAACCTTAATCTGGGCCCCTGCGGGTGCCGGAAAGAAATTGATCCAAGATTTGCTGTGCTTGAGCAGCTTTTGGATAAAGATTAAAATAAGCTGCTCAGAACAGCTGATATCAGGAGGTGTCAACATGGCAGTCCCAAAAGGAAAAGTATCAAGACAGAGACGTGATAAGAGACGTTCTTCTACCTGGAAGCTCGAAGCCCCCGGCATCGTCAAGTGCCCCAACTGCGGAGCCTTCGTAATGCCTCATCGCGCCTGCAAGGCTTGCGGTCAGTACAAGGGCCGTGCGGTCATCCAGGTTGAAGAGAGCAAGTAAAAAAAGCTTGAGGAAGAAAGGCGTCGGCCTTTCTTCCTTTTGCTATTTATGAAGAGTATGGAAAATATCATCAAATCCATCGACCGCGGCAGCCCCCTGCACCGGAAGGCCCATGTGGGCGACGCGGTCATTTCGATAAACGGCAATAAAATCATTGATGTGCTGGATTACAAGTTCTTCGCCTACGACAGCCGCCTGAAGGTGCTGCTGCGCCGGCCGGACGGCAGCGAGCATGAAGTGACCGTCCATAAAAGCGAGGGCGGAGATTTAGGCCTGGAGTTTGAAAGCTACCTGATGGACACGCCCCGCTCCTGCGCCAACAACTGCGTGTTCTGCTTTATCGACCAGCTGCCCGGGGGAATGCGCCGGACCATGTACTTCAAGGACGACGACGCCCGCCTCAGCTTCCTGCTGGGAAATTATATCACCCTGACCAATCTTTCAAAACGGGAGATTGAGCGGATCATCGCCCTGCACATCAGCCCCATCAACGTCTCCGTTCACACCACCAACCCGGAGCTGCGCTGCAAAATGCTGCAAAACCCCAGAGCGGGGGAGAGCATCGGGATCATGCGCCGCTTTGCTCAGGCGGGGATCGTGATGAACTGCCAGATCGTCTGCTGCCCCGGCTTGAACGACGGGGAGGAGCTTCTGCGCTCCATGCGGGATCTGGAGGAGATGTACCCCGGGGTACACAGCGTCTCCATCGTCCCTGTGGGGCTGACCAGGTTCCGGGAAGGGCTGTATCCGCTGACGCCCTATACAAAGGAACTGGCGGGGGAGACCATCGACATGGTCACAGCCTTCGGGGACGAGTGCCTGAAGCGCCACGGCACCCGCATCTTCTTCTGCGGGGACGAGCTGTACATCAAAGCGGAGCGGGAGCTGCCCCCGGACGAGTTTTACGAGGAGCACACCCAGCTGGAAAACGGCGTGGGCATGATAAGGCTTTTGGAGACGGAGTTTCGCTCCGCGCTGATGCTGTCTGACGAGCCGGACGGCGTCCCCTTTTCCATCGCCACCGGCGTTTCCGCGGCCCCTTATTTTGAAAAGCTGCTGGATATGGCAAAGGAAAAATACGGCACAATAAAAGGGCAGGTCTACGCCATTGAAAACGACTTTTTCGGCCGAAGCATCAACGTGACGGGGCTGATTACCGGCCAGGACCTGATAAAGCAACTCAAGGGCAGAGCGCTGGGAGAGCGTCTGCTCATCTCCCAGAACATGCTCCGCCGGGAGGAAATGGATTTTCTGGACGATGTCACCCTGGAGCAGGCCAGCAAAGAACTGGGCGTGCCCATCTACCCCATCGAACAGGACGGCTTTGCCCTGTGGGACGCCATGGCGGGTGAGCTTCCGGAAATCAGGCTTCCCGTGCGGACAGAGCCAACAGAAGAATACTATAAATATAATCAGAATTGAAAAGGAGGGGGATACAGTTGTCAAGACCTCTTGTTGCTATCGTAGGCCGCCCCAATGTGGGAAAGTCCATGCTCTTTAACCGCCTGGTGGGACAGCGGCTCTCCATCGTTGAGGACACCCCCGGCGTCACCCGCGACCGGCTTTATGCCGAGTGCGAGTGGTGCGGCAGAAAATTTGACATGGTGGACACCGGCGGCATCGAGCCCAGCACCGACAGCGAGATTTTACTCTTTATGCGGGAGCAGGCCCAGATCGCCATCGACTCCGCCACCGTGATCGTTCTGGTCACGGATATCCGCACCGGCGTCACCGCCGCGGACAAGGATGTGGCCAACATGCTGCTCCGTTCCCGCAAGCCTGTGGTGCTGGCGGTGAACAAGGCGGACTCCACCGGCGCCACCGACCCCGCGGTATATGAATTTTACTCCCTGGGACTGGGAGACCCTATCCCTGTCTCCGCCGTGCACGGGCACGGCACCGGCGATCTGCTGGACGAGTGCCTGAAGTACTTCCCGGAGGAGGACGGGGGAGAGGAAGAGGACGACTGCATCAAGGTAGCCGTCATCGGCAAGCCCAATGTGGGCAAATCCTCTCTCGTCAATCACATTCTGGGCGAAAAGCGGGTCATCGTCAGCAACGTGGCCGGCACCACCCGGGACGCGGTGGACACCCTGTATGAAAACCAGTACGGCCGCTATATGCTGATCGACACGGCGGGCATCCGCCGCAAGTCCAAGGTGGACGAGCGGGTGGAGAAATTCTCCGTCATGCGCGCCCAGCTTGCCATTGAGCGGGCAGATGTGTGCCTCATCATGATTGACGCCAGAGACGGCGTCACCGAACAGGACACCAAGATCGCCGGCCTTGCCCACGAGGCGGGAAAGGCCAGCATTGTTGTGGTGAACAAATGGGATCTGGTGGAAAAAGAGACCGGCACCATGGAGAAAATGCGCAAGGACATCATGCGGGACCTGAGCTTTATGAGCTACGCGCCCATCCTCTTTATCTCCGCCCTGACCGGCCAGCGCACGGAGCGCATTTTTGAGCTGATTAACTTTGTCAACGACCAGAGCAATATGCGCATTTCCACCGGTATGCTCAATAACGTTCTGGCTGACGCCCAGGCCAGAGTGCAGCCCCCCACGGACAAGGGACGCCGCCTGAAGATCTACTACATGACTCAGACCGGCATCAAGCCGCCCAACTTTGTGATCTTCTGCAATTCCCGGGAGCTGTTCCACTTCTCCTATCAGCGCTATATCGAAAACCAGATCCGGGCGGTGTTCGGACTGGAGGGCACGCCCATCCGCATTGTCATCAGACAGAAAGGCGACAAGGAATGATCTACTGGGTACTGACAATACTGACGGCGGTTTTCGCCTACGCCATGGGGAACCTGAACAGTTCCATCGTCGCCTCCAATCTGATCTTCCACGCCGACCTGCGCAGGCTGGGCACCGGCAGCGCCGCACTGTCCAACTTCCGCCGGATCTACGGCATAAAGGGCGCCATCAAGCTGCTGCTGGTGGAGCTGGTGATCGACCTGCTGCCCATCCTGATCGCCGGCTGGCTTTTCGGCCTGAAGGACCACGCCATTGTGGGCCGGGCCTTTGCGGGCTTCTGCCTGGTAATGGGCAGGGTCTATCCCGCCCTGTATGAACTGCACGGCGGCCACGGCATCCTGGCGCTGATCGTAACGGCCTGCTGTGTGTATCCTTCCATGGGCTTCACCATTCTGGTTCTTGTTCTGGCCCTGATCTGGTTTAACCGCTATATGTCTCTCGCCGTGCTGGCAGGGGCCGCCACCATGATCGCCGGCGCTCTGCTGCTCATTGACGACAGGCTTGCCATGTTCCTCTGCATCTTTACCGGCATTGCCGTTATCGTGAAGCATATCCCCGCCATCTCCCGCCTCTCCGCCGGGAAGGAGACGAAGATCAGCTTCAAAGAGGACATCAACTACAAGTTTGACGAAAAATTCTGATCTTTTTGGTCATCCTTAAAATTCCGGGCCGCCATCCTCTGCCGCAGGCAGAGGATGGCGGCCCGGAATTTTTGGTGCTTTAGCGCCAATAAAACCCCCAGTTCAACTGGGGGTGGGGAAAATACTTTCGGCAGAAATCCACTGAAAGAAACGCGCGTGGTGCCCGGAAGCGGCTCTGAATTCATATTTTACAAACATCTTGCAAACCTTTCCCAAACATGCCCGCCCTAAAATAAGGCACAAGCTGAAAGGCGAAGGAATAATGAAAAGGGGTTTTGACCATGTCCAAAATTGTTGAAGCAAAGGAGAAAATCGCGGAGGCCGTAGTGGGCGGCTACAAAAAGATCGAGAATGGCGTTGTGGGCGGCTACATGAAAATTGAAACCGGCGTTGTGGAAGGTTTTGAGAAAGTGACCGACAAGTGCGTGGAAAAGCTCTTTGCCAAAGAGGGCGAGTCTGTGGAGGACGCGAAAAAGCGTCTGTCCGGCGGCGCGGCCAGAGATACGGAAAATACAGAAGAATAAGAAAGCCAAAAAGCGGGGAAGGGGTACACCTGGGCCATGAAAAACTCGACGAGCCAGGGCTTTTGTGTTATAATAATACTATAATCAAGTTGAGACAAAACCCATGGTTCAGACGGCGCGGAGCGCCAGAGAGCTTGCGGAACCTGAAAAACCGATCGGCTGAACAGAGGAAAACTGCGATGAACAGACCCGAATTTTACGAGGAGGACCTGCTGTTCTTCTTTAACGGCAAGCCCCGGGAGCTGGCGCTTTATGAGGCACTGATGGGGAAGATGGAGGCGGCATTTCCGGAAAGCTCCGTCAGGGTACAGAAAAGCCAGATCAGCTTTTACGGGCGGCATCTCTTTGCCGCCGTGTCTCTGCCCAGAAGCAGGAAAAGCTTCCCGGAGCACAGCATCCTTGTCACCCTGGGGCTGCCGTATAAGCTGGAATCTCCCCGGGCAGCGGTGACGGTGGAGCCCTATCCCGGGCGCTGGACAAACCATGTGCCCTTATGTGCGGAGGAGCAGATCGACAGCGAACTGCTGGGCTGGCTGGGGGAGGCCTATGCTTTCTCAGAGAGCAAACGGAAATGAAAAATGTTTTTGAGCAAAATGCCGCGGCTGATTTTTCAGCCGCGGTATGGCATTCAGACTGTAGACAAAGCTATCGGCAGCGTATAGAATCGCATGGGGAGAGCGCGGAGAGGGGACGGGAGTCCCCTTTCGGCGTTCAATCTATGCTTATTCAGGAGTATTTTTGAATACTCCTGAATAAGTTTTCAAGGTGTCGACCTTTGTCGACGCCTTGATCATTTGTTTAACCGGCTTTTTGCAGGCAGCCGTCCACCATCCGGAACACATGGTCGGCGCTGTGGGCCACGGAGGCGTCGTGGGTGACGATGACCACACAATAGCCGCCTTCATGGGCAAGCTCACAGAGAATATTCACCACATTCTTTGTGTTCTCTGCGTCCAGATTTCCGGTGGGCTCATCCGCCAGCAGTATTTTGGACCCGGAGGCCAGGGAGCGGGCGATGGCCACCCGCTGCTGCTCGCCGCCGGAGAGCCGGGAGGGATAGCGCCGGAATTTCTCCTCACCGATGCCCACCTGCTTCAGCAGGCGCTTTGCCTGAGCCTGGGCCTCTTTCCGGGAGACGCCGTTGAGCTCCATGGGGTAGCACACGTTTTCCAGCACCGTCAGCAGGGGGAAAAGCTGGAAAGCCTGAAAAATCAGGGAGATGTCCTTCTGCCGGTAGCGGTCCATGTCCTCGGCGGCCAGGTCCCGGCCGCCCAGGGAGATTTTCCCCAGGCTGGGCCGGTCCAGCCCGGCCAGCAGGGACAGCAGCGTGGTCTTGCCGCTGCCGGAGGGGCCCAGAATGACGGACACCTGACCTTCGGAGAAGGAGCAGGACACATTGTTCAGTGCCGGACGGGCTGCACCCTTGTATTGATAACTGACCTGATCCAGTATAAGTTCACGCATGGCGTTTTCCTCCTCTTATTCTTTGATCTGCAAAAGTTCCAGCGGATTTTTCTTGGTGGCGATAAAGGCGGTAACGCCGGCTCCGGCCAGACAGCCCGCCGTGTACAAAATCAGCTGCAAGACCAGGGATTGGGGCGCTGACACGCCGGGCAGAAGCAGCAGCACAACGAGCAGACCCAGACAGAGCCCCGTCAGCGCGGGCAAAAGCTGTCCCAGGGCCATGGAGCCCACTGTGCGGCGGCGGGGCAGACCCAGCACCCGGAGAATGGAGATCTCCCGTCCGCATTGGACTACCAGCAGGGAGGCCAGCGCCCCGGCGGCCACCACCGCCAGGACCTGCACCACCGGGTAGAGCACCCGCAGCAGAGTGTTGCTCCGCTCCAGCGGCTCCACGGCCTGGGTGAGCTCCGTATCCCGCATGACGAAGATCAGCTCCGTCAGCGCGCTGCTCCCGGTCAGCACCTGCTCCGCAAATTCGCGAAATTCCGGCAGTTCCTTGTTTTGCGCCGGGTCAATGCGGAAGGAATAGCTGGTGTAGGCATAAGACTGGCCGTTTTCCTCCAGCAGGGGGATCAGGGTCTGGGCGCTGAAAATGACGTCGCAGGGGATCTCGTCCGAAGAGAGGTAATAGCCCACAATGTCGGCAGGCTGGTAATAGTCAGACCAGAACAGCATGATCTGCTCTCCCGGCTGGGTGTTCAGCAGACGGATCAGGTCTGAGGAGAGGACCACCGCGTTGTCACCCAGCGCGCCGGAGAAGAAATCCTCATCGGCGACCGAGGGATCACAGTAGATGATGGAGAGACTGCCGTTTTGAAGCTCCGCGCAGTCCTCCGCGGACCAGTAAGCCCGGTAGCTGGGCCCAACCACATATTCGCCTTCCTGTTCCCCGGCGGTCTCCGTTTCCGGGAGAGTTTTGCCCTGGGGCAGGGCGGCGCTGCCGGTATTAAACTCGGAGCTTACATCCAGTATGCCGCCGGCCACCTTGTTGACCTGGGCAAACAGGCCTTTCTCCTCCAGCGCCCTGGCCATATCCCCGGGGAAGAAAGCATAACCGGGCACATAGGCGCCGCTCTTGTTGAGAATCTGCCCGTCCACCTCCACGGTGGTGTACAACTGATCCATCCGCTCCTGGTTGCTGACAATGCTGCTCTGCAAAAAGCACAGGCCCACCAGAAAACAGGCTGCCGTCAGCAGAGAGAGGAGACTTTGCCCGCGCCTGCGGACAAAATGCCGCAGCACCCAGCGCATGTCGCAGACCAGGCCTCTGCCGGCCTTACCGGCAGGCGGCGGGGTGAACAGCCCCTCCCGGCTGACAGAAAGCGGGGACGCCGGAACACCGGACGGCAGGGCCGGGGAGTTTGCTCCTTCGTTTTTACCTCTCTGCGCTTCGGGCCGGGCGTTGGCCTGAAGCTGCTCCAGCACGGGCCGACCGGTGAGGGAAAGCAGGGCGGCAAGGCTGAGCAGCAGGAAAAGAAGCACCATGGGCAGGGTCAGTACCGCCATATTGCCCGGGGAGAAATGAATGCTGACAGGATAATCCGCGGCGATGCCGGACAGGGTCTGGCGCACCTTGTCCAGCCCGTAGTGATAGGCAAACACGCTGCCCAGCAGGATGCCCGCCGTGCCGATGAGCCCCAAAGGCAGCATGGCCTGGGCTACCAGACTGCGCCGTTTGCAGCCCAGCGCCCGCTGCAGGGCCAGCTCTTTGCGGCGGAAAACCGTGAAGAGAAAGACGGTCAGCACCAGCGCCAGCAGCGCCACCGCGCCGAAAATCACCGCGCTGGTCGTGGCCGACTGATACAGGGGCCGTGCCGCGTCGGCAAAGTTGGTCCAGCCGTTGGGCACAAAGCTGAACTGCCAGCCCAGAGCAAGAAACTGATCCTCATAGCGCTTCAAAAATTCATCCTGGTCCTCCATGCTGCGCAGGGCCACGGAGGTATAATACCGGTTGGGGAAAGGCAGGGTGATAAAGTCCTCCGGCAGGCAGTTGTCGGGGATAAAGATGGTGCCGATGTGGCTTTCATCCACGCCCCAGCCGGCAGTACAGTATACGATGCCCACGATCTCCAGGCTTTCATGGACAGAGCCCAGCTGATCCAGCGACTTACCCTCTTCGTCCAGGCTGATGGTGGAGGAATAGGGGGTGTCCAGATCCCAAAGGGTCACATCCAGCCGGTCGCCCACGCCCAAACCACTGGTCTGGGCCAGCTGCAGGGGGATGACGCAGACCCGGTTTCCGTTTTCATTGTCGTTAGCGTTCAAAAGCCGGCCTTCCGTGAGAACATAATTCTCGTTAAAGGAGGCCATGGCCGTCATGTCCTTTGTGGTGATCAGTCCGGAGGAACGGATGTTGATGCTCAGCAGCCGGATATCCTCCTCCACCCCGGCAAGCAGGGGGTCAGTGTAATCGATGGCTTTACCGGAAGTGAGGGGATAGGCGTAGAGGCCCTGTTCTCCCATGGGCTGGATAAGGAAATAGTTCACGCCGCGCAGATCGATATTGTGCAGCTTCAGCAGGATCTCCTGCCCGGGCACCAGCTGGGACTGTATGTCCTGAATCTCCTGGGGATCGTTGCTGAAATACAGAAAGGACACAGAGGGCAGGCCCACAAGGGTGTCCGGCAAGCCTTCGATCAAGGTCCAGCTCCCCACGGAGCAGGACAGGCGGTAGCGGTAGATCTCGCCCAGAACGTCGTAGTCCCCCTCCTGCACGTCGGGCGTGCTGCAACGGCCACGCAGATAGTATGAGGAGTAGGCCGGATCTGTCAGGTATTGGGCCACAGTGGCGGCGGTGTAATGGTCGTCCATGGTGTAGGTGCCACAGCGCTGCACGTCGATCAGGGAGACCAGGTCGCTGTCCTCGATCAGGTCCAGACAGACGCTGATATCCCGCTGATCCGGGTCGCCGGACAGGGGCGAGAAGCTGCCGTAGGCCCGGTAGTAACCGCCGATCTCATTGATAGCGTCGGACAGCACCCAGCCCTGCAAGGCCTGGGTCAGAAAGGCCGCGCAGCAGATGGCGCAGAGCAGACACAGGCACAGCACCCTCACCGGCTGCCGCAGGCTGGAGCGCAGACTGATATTTTTCCGAAACATGGCGTTCCCTCCTATTCGGATAAGCTTCTGCTGAAAAACAATTCAAATCAAATGGAATAGTAAAGCAAGTATAAACCGGCGTTTCCGCCTTGTCAATAACGATTTAATTATCGTTGAACAGATCAATCTTGACAGCACAGCGTATTATGGTTAGAATAGGCGGGACTATCCGATATGAGGTGACCGTAGTGATCTCAAACAATGAATACAATATCCTTCTCACCATCTGGAAGGCGGGGCACGCCCTGTCCGCCCAGGAGATCGTGGAGAATATGGAGGACAAGAGCTTTAAAGACCGAACCATACATTCCATCCTTACGGCCATGCTGGAAAAGGGGCTGATTTTTGTAGACGGGCAGCGGCTGTCCTCCCGGATCTACTGCCGGCTGTTCAACACCAGTCTGAGCTTTGAGCAGTTCCAGTCCCGGCAGATCATGGACAGCCCGGTCTACCGGCAGGACAAGGCCCAGGTGCTGCCCGGCATCCTCTCTGCGCTGGTTGAGGACGAGGATATCGGCCCGGACACGCTGGATAAGCTGGAAGCGCTTTTAAAAGAGAGAAAGAAGAGGCTTAGGGATGAGGCTGACGGCATATAATCTGATCATGTCCCTTGTATGGAGCAGCCTGTGCATTGTTATCTTTTGCCTGCTCCGCAGGAACTACAACTTCATTCAGAAATACGGTGTCTTTCCGCTGATCGCGGTTTTGCTGCTGGGCCTGTTCCGCTTTTTTGTGCCCATCGAGCTGCCTTATACCAGGCTCATTCAATCCTACGACATTCTCCCGGGCATTCAGCAGTGGTCAAGGCGGAGCAGCGGACTGTTTTCCCTGTCCTACGGGGCGCTGCTGTTGGGCCTTTGGGCCGCCGTGTCCACGATTTTAGCGGCAAGGCTTTTTCTCGGCATTGCCCTGCAGCGGCGGGCCATCGCCCAACTCCCCCGTCTGGACAGCGAGGATGCGGAGCGAGCCATGGAAGAGCTGCTCGCCGGAACAAAACACCGGGGAAAATATACGCTGATCGTCTCCCCCAAGGTGCAGATCCCCTCGGTGGCCGGCTTCTTTTCACCCACGGTGCTGCTGCCGGATATGGAGCTGAGCCGGGAGGAGCTGAAATACATTCTGCGCCATGAGCTCAGCCACTTTGCCGGCCGGGACGCCTGGGTGAAGCTGTTTATCGGCATTTTCCAGGCAATATTCTGGTGGAACCCGCTGGTCTACGGGCTGAGAAAGGATCTGGACTATGTTCTGGAGCTGCGCTGTGACGCCCGCGCGGTCCGGGAGCTGAGCGGGGAGCAGCGCATCGGCTATGTGGAGGCGGTGTGCTCCGTGATCCGTCAGGCAAAGGGCCAGGACAGCGCCATGCCGAATTACGCTCTGGCGCTCAGCGGACGATACGGCAAAAGCATGCTGGTGGAGCGGATGAAGCTGGTCCTCTCCCAAAACACGCCCGCACGCAGGCTGCCCGCT
This sequence comes from Clostridiales bacterium, assembly GCA_022782265.1. Classification (GTDB taxonomy): domain Bacteria; phylum Bacillota; class Clostridia; order Oscillospirales; family Oscillospiraceae; genus Limivicinus. The sequence goes on from JALFOM010000045.1 coordinate 19,341, forward strand.
TTTTTCGTTTGCGCAATGGTCCTGTTCCTGCTGGCCTCCTATGCGGTGGTTATCCAGCCGGCAAGTGAACCCCCGGTAGAAGAGATAGAGGGATATGTTGCGATCACGCCGGAAACGGCCTATATTCGCCACGAAGACGGCCATTACTTCCTTTGTGTCGAAGGAAGCTTTGTAACAGAAATACTTCCCGAGGAGCTAAAAACCGCACCCTATGACAGTCTGGAGATCCGGGAGGGAGGATAAGAAAACAGACAGGCAAGTCAGTTCGCATTCTGACTTGCCTGTCTTTTCTTTTCCTGCAAAAAAAACACTGGACAAATGGAACAAGATGTGTATAATTGTATACAATTATACAAGAGCACAAAAAAGGAGGCAATACGGGATGCTGGAGCTTTCGTCCAAGACCAATCTGCTGGAGGAAAACGACTATAAATACTCTCTCCAGGATGTGCCGAAACCGATCCTGTACCGGGATGTATACAGCTATGACCAGGTGCCCAAGGTGGCCTTTAACCACCGGCGGGTGCCCATGAACATGCCCGAGGACATCTGGATCACAGACACCACCTTCCGGGACGGGCAGCAGTCCGTAAACCCCTATACCCCGGATCAGATCGTGGACCTGTACAAACTGATGGCCAGGCTGGGCGGGCCCTACGGCATCATCCGCCAGACGGAGTTTTTCATCTACAGCCAGAAAGACCGGGAGGCGGTAGAGCGCTGCATGGACTTAGGGCTCCGCTTCCCGGAGATCACCACCTGGATCCGGGCCAGCAAGGAGGATTTCCGGCTGGTGCGGGATCTGGGCATCCGGGAGACGGGGATTCTGGTCTCCTGCAGCGATTACCACATTTTCAAAAAGCTGAAAATGACCCGCAGGCAGGCCATGGAGCACTACCTGGCCACGGTGAAGGACGCCTTTGACGCGGGGGTCATGCCCCGCTGCCATCTGGAGGATATCACCAGGGCGGACTTTTACGGTTTTGTGGTGCCCTTTGTCAACGAGCTGATGAAGCTGTCCCAGGAGGCGGGCATCCCGCTGCGCATCCGGGCCTGCGACACCATGGGCTACGGCGTGCCCTATACGGAGGTGGCCCTGCCCCGCAGCGTGCCCGGCATCATCTACGGCCTGCAGCACTACTCCGATGTGCAGAGCGAATATCTGGAATGGCACGGCCACAACGACTTTTACAAGGCCGTGGCCAACGCCGCCACAGCCTGGCTCTATGGGGCCAGCGGCGTGAACTGCTCCCTGCTGGGTATCGGCGAGCGGACAGGGAATATTCCTCTGGAGGCCATGGTGTTTGAATACGCCTCCCTCAGGGGCTCCCTGGACGGCATGGACCCCACGGCAATTACGGAAATCGCGGACTATTTCACCGAAAAGATCGGCTACAAGCTGCCGCCCATGACCCCCTTTGTGGGCCGGAATTTCAATGTGACCCGGGCGGGTATCCACGCCGACGGGCTGCTCAAGGACGAGGAGATTTACAACATCTTTGATACGGAAAAGCTGCTGCACCGCCCGGCCATGGTGGCCATCAGCAAAAACTCCGGCCTTGCGGGCATCGCCTACTGGATCAACCAGAATTACCGGCTGAAGGCCGAAAACATGGTGGAAAAGCACGATGAACTGGTGCAGGAGCTGAAGCTCTGGGTGGACGCCCAGTATGAGGGCGGGCGCACCGCGTCCCTGTCCACCGAGGAGCTGGAAGAGAAAATCGAGGAGCTCTCCCACGGGAAGCTCAGGAGGCAGGATATATGAGAGAGCATAAAAGCATTTCCATCGCGGACCAGATCTTTGAGCAGCTTGAGCGGGATATCCTCACCGGCAGGTACCCCAGAGGGGAGGTGCTCAGCGAAATGCGCCTTTCCACGGAGCTGGGCGTCAGCCGCACACCCATCCGGGAGGCCATACGCCGCCTGGAGCAGGAGCACCTTCTGGAGGAATCCGGACGGGGCATGGTGGTCGTGGGCATATCCCGGGAGGATATGCTGGATATGTATGAGATCCGCGTAAGGATAGAGGGCCGGGCGGCGGCCCGGGCGGCGGAGAACATCAGTGATGAGCAGCTCAAGGAGATGGGCGACATTCTGGATCTGCAGCGCTACTACATTGAAAAACAGGAAAACGGGGCGGCGGACAGCTCCGACCACATCAAAAATCTGGACTCCCGCTTCCACGAGCTGCTGTATGTGAGCAGCGGCAGCAAGGCCTACCGGGACACCCTTCTGCCCATGCACAAGAAGATGACCAAGTACCGCAAAGCCTCCGTAAGCAAACAGAGCCGGGCCGTACACTCCCTTCAGGAGCATTTGGCCATCTATGAGGCCCTGAAAGCCAGAGACGGGAAGCTGGCCGAGGAGCTGACGGTACGGCATGTGGAAAACGCCAGAGACAGTATTATGAGCATGGAGATATAAGGCAATGGGAAGGAATATTGTTGAAAAAATTGTCGCGGCCCACCTGGTGGGCGGCAGCATGGTCCCCGGTGAGGAGGCCGCCCTGCGGATCGACCAGACCCTGACCCAGGACGCCACCGGCACTATGGCCTATCTGGAATTTGAGTCCATGGGTCTGGACCGGGTAAAGACGGAGCGCTCCGTGGCCTATATCGACCATAACACCCTCCAGTCCGGCTTTGAAAACGCCGACGACCATCGCTACATCCAGTCGGTGGCGAAAAAGCATGGGATCTGGTTTTCCCGCCCGGGCAACGGCATCTGTCATCAGGTGCATCTGGAGCGCTTCGGCGTGCCGGGCAAGACCCTGATCGGCTCCGACAGTCACACCCCCACCGCCGGTGGCCTGGGTATGCTGGCCTTCGGCGCCGGCGGCCTGGACGTGGCGGTGGCCATGGGCGGCGGCGCCTACTACATCACCATGCCGAAGGTAATCAAGGTGGAGCTCTCCGGCGCACTGCGGCCCTTTGTGACCGCCAAGGACGTGAGCCTGGAAATTCTGCGCATCCTGTCTGTCAAAGGCGGGGTGGGCTATGTGATCGAGTGGGGCGGCGAGGGCGTAAAGACCCTCAGCGTGCCCGAGCGGGCCACCATCACCAACATGGGCGCGGAGCTGGGGGCCACCAGCTCCATCTTCCCCTCCGATGAGCAGACCCGGAAGTTTTTGCAGGCCCAAGGCAGGGAAGGGGACTTTGTCCCCCTGGCAAGCGACCCGGACGCGAAATACGACCGGGTGATCGAAATCGACCTGTCCGCCCTGGAGCCCCTGATCGCCTGCCCCCACATGCCCGACAATGTGGTGACAGTCAGCAGCCTGAAGGGCACGAAGGTGGATCAGGTCTGCATCGGCTCCTGCACCAACTCTTCTCTTCTGGATATGCTGAAGGCCGCAGCGCTTTTGAAGGGCCGGACCATCGCGCCGGGCGTCAGCCTTTCCGTGTCCCCCGGCTCAAAGCAGGTGCTGACCATGCTCGCCGACAGCGGCGCGCTGTCGGATATCCTGGCCAGCGGTGCAAGACTGCTGGAATGTGCCTGCGGCCCCTGCATTGGCATGGGCTTTTCCCCCAACTCCGGCGGCGTCAGCCTGCGCACCTTTAACCGCAACTTCCTGGGCCGCAGCGGCACGGCGGACGCCAGGGTCTACCTGGTCTCGCCGGAGACGGCGGTGGCCTCGGCCATTACCGGGGAAATCACCGACCCCAGGACACTGGGCCTTGACAAGATAGAAGTGAGCCTGCCGGAGCGCTTCAAAATTGACGACAGCGCCGTCCTGCCCCCGGCTTCCCCTGAGGAGGCGGCGGAGGTGGAGGTCCTGCGGGGCCCCAATATCAAGGAGCTGCCCCAGGGGAGAGCTTTGGGGGACAGCGTCAGCGCAGAACTGACGCTGAAGCTGGGCGACAACATCACCACCGACCACATCATGCCCGCCGGGGCGAAGATCCTGCCCTATCGCTCCAATATCCCCAAGCTGTCGGAATTCTGCTTCGGCGTCTGTGACAGCAGCTTCCCGGAGCGGGCCAAGGCCGCGGGACAGAGCATCATTGTAGGCGGCGCAAACTACGGCCAGGGCTCCTCCCGGGAGCACGCGGCGCTGGTGCCCCTGTATCTGGGCGTGCGGGCGGTAATCGCCAAGAGCTTTGCCCGCATCCACGCGGCAAACCTGGTGAACGCGGGCATCCTGCCCCTGACGTTCAAAGACCCGGCGGACTACGACGCACTGAAACAGGGCGACAGACTGGCGCTCTGCGGCATCGACGCGGGGTTGGAAAGCGGCACGGTCTATCTTCAGGCCGGAGAGCGGCGCATGGAGCTTAGCTGCGCCTTCTCACCCCGGCAGAGGGCTATCCTCAGAGCGGGCGGACTGCTCAATTATACGAAAGAAGGACATCGGTGATGGATGAATATATCAACGCGGCGGTAGAACAGTTTCGTGAGCTTCTCTGCCAGCAGGCGGCGCGCCAGGCGCGCATGGAGAAAAATGCCCCGGCAAAGGATTTTGCCCGGGCGGAAAAGACCGTGATCGGTGTGATCGGCGGCGACGGCATCGGCCCCATCATTATGGCCCAGGCTCTGCGGGTGCTGGAAAAGCTTTTAAAAGAGGAGCGGGAAAGCGGCCGGGTGGAGCTGCGGCAGATCGACGGCCTGACCATAGAAAACCGCCTTGCCCAGGGCAAAGCGGTGCCGGAGGATGTGCTGGCGCAGATCAAAGCCTGCGACGTTTTGCTAAAAGGCCCCACCACCACACCCAAGGGCGGCAGCATGGAGAGCGCAAACGTGACCTTGCGCCGGGAGCTGGACCTTTACGCCAACGTGCGCCCGGTGAGTATCCCGGCAGAGAACATAGACTGGACCTTCTTCCGGGAGAACACGGAAGGGGAATACGCTCTGGGCAGCCGGGGAATCGAACTGCCGGGGAAGCTGACTATGGATTTCAAGGTGACCACCGACGCCGGAACCCGGCGCATTGCCCGCGCCGCCTTTGAATACGCCAGAGCCAACGGAAAAAAGAGCGTCTCCATCGTCACCAAAGCCAACATCATGAAAAAGACCGACGGCATGTTCTCCCGCATCTGCCACGAGGTGGCGGCGGAGTACCCGGAGATTCAGGCGGAGGACTGGTATATCGACATTATGACCGCAAACCTGGTCAATGAGCGGATCAGAAATCAGTTTCAGGTCTTCCTGCTGCCGAACCTCTACGGCGACATCATCACTGACGAGGCCGCCCAGATTCAGGGCGGCGTAGGCACCGCCGGCAGCGCCAACATCGGCGACAGCTACGCCATGTTCGAAGCCATCCACGGCTCCGCGCCCCGGAAGATTGAAAACGGCGAGGGGGATTACGCAAACCCCGCCAGCATCCTGAAGGCCGCCGAAATGCTGCTGCGGCACATCGCCATGACGGAGAAGGCGGACCGGCTCGCCGCCGCCATGAGAAAATGTATGGAGACGGAAAAACGGGTGGTGGTCACGGGACACCGGGACGGCGCCACCTGCCGGGAATTTACCGACTATCTGCTGGAAAAATTATAAAAGCGAAAAACCACCTGTCCTCCCCCAGCGGGGTGACAGGTGGTTTCCGTTAAAACAGACTCAGCTGCTCCTGCTTGTCCTCAAAACGGTTCAGATAATCAAAAATCGCATTGTTGTCATGCATGATGCCCTCTTCTGCACAGACGCGGTGAAAAATTCCCGTGAGCTGGGGACTGTTGGGGCTTTCCAGCGCATAAGCGTTCCCGTAGACCTGGATATAGCGCGCCTTCAGGCCGGGGAAGTGCCTGTCCAGCTGCCGGTAGAAATACTCCCGGTTCCCCTCCCGCAGAGTCAGGCACATGCCGAAGTTGATGACGCCCTTTACCCCGGCGCGGACGCAGTAATCCAGTATGCCCCGGAGGTTTTCCTCCGTGTCGTTGATCCAGGGCAGGATAGGGCAGAGCCAGACCACCGTGGGGATTCCCGCGTCCCGGAGCGCTTCCAGGGCCTGAAAACGCTCCGCCGTGGTGCTCACGTTGGGCTCCAGCTTCCGGCAAAGCGCCTGGTCATAGGTGGTCAGGGTCATCTGCACCACGCACTTGGTGCTGTCGTTGATCTTTTTCAGCAGGTCAATATCCCGCAGCACCCGGGCGGACTTGGTGATGAGGGTGAAGCCGAAGCCGAAGCGATACGCAAGCTCCAGAGCTTTTCGGGTATAGCCCAGCTCCTCCTCAAGGGGCATATAGGGGTCGGACATGGAGCCGGTGCCGAACATGCAGCGCTTTCTTTTGCCCTTCAGCGCCTTTTCCAGCAGCGCCGGGCCGTTTTCCTTGACCTCGATGTCCTCAAAGGCGTGGGGCATGTTGTAGCACAGGCTCCGCGAGTCACAGTAGACGCAGCCGTGCTGGCAGCCCCGGTACAGGTTCAACCCGTTGTTTGCCGACAGTATTCCCTTGGCCTGAACATAGTGCATCCCATTCACCTCATTTTCCTATTATATCACAGGGTATTTGCATTGAAAAGATTTTGTGCTATACTGAATCGGGTGATGATATGGATATCAAGCTGTATTACAAAGAAAAAGGCAGCGGCAAGCCCCTGATCCTGCTCCACGGCAACGGGCAGAGCGGGGAATATTTTGCCAATCAAATCGACTGTTTTTCCAAACGGTACCGGGTGATCGCCGTGGACACCAGAGGCCACGGGCAGTCGCCCCGGGGCGAAGCGCCCTTCAGCATCCGGCAGTTTGCCGACGATCTGCGGGATTTCATGGACGGGCTGGGCCTGGAAAAGGCGGACATTCTGGGCTTTTCCGATGGGGGAAACATCGCGCTGGTCTTTGCCATCCGCTATACTGAGCGGGTGGACCGGCTGATCGTGGACGGGGCCAATCTGAACACCCGGGGTGTCAGGCCCAGTGCGCAGATTCCCATAGAGCTGGGCTGGCGTATGGTCTGCCGTGCAGCGAAAAAGAGCGAAGAAGCCCGGCAAAAGGCGGAAATGATGAACCTGATGGTCAACGACCCCAACATCCCCGAAGAGGAACTGAAAAAAATCACTGTGCCCACCCTGGTTATGGCGGGCACAAAGGATATGATCAGGGACGCCCACACCCGCCGGATAGCCCGGCTGCTGCCGGACGCGGAGCTGAAAATCATTGAGGGCGACCATTTTATCGCGGCGAAAAAACCGGAGGCGTTCAACGCCGCGGTGGAAGATTTTCTGAACAGGCGGGGCAGCGAAAAAAAGTGAAAGCGGAAAACAAAAGCATACTGAAAAAAGCCTTTACCGCCACCCTGCCCATCATGGCGGGCTATCTGGTGCTGGGTGTGGGCTTTGGCATTATCCTCAAATCCAAGGGCTACGGGGTGCTCTGGGCCTTTGCCATGAGCACGGTGATCTACGCGGGCTCCATGCAGTATCTGGCCATTGATCTGATCTGCGGCGGGGCGGGGCTGCTGACCACTGCCCTCACCACCCTGATGGTCAACGCAAGGCACCTGTTTTACGGCATTTCCATGGTGGAGAAATACAAGAACGCGGGCAAGGCCAAGCCCTATCTGATCTACGCCCTGTCCGACGAGACCTACTCCCTGGTCTGTGTGGATATGGACATGGAGAAGGGGGAGCGGAACAAATTCTGCCTTTTTGTCACCGCGCTGGACCAGTTTTACTGGGTGCTGGGCTGCGTGCTGGGCTCCCTTCTGGGCGCGGTCATCACCTTCAATACCGAGGGCATGGACTTTGCCCTGACTGCCCTGTTTGTCACAGTGTTTGTGGAGCAGTGGCTCAGTACCAGAGACCACGCCGCGGCCATTGTGGGCGTGGGGGCCTCCGTCATCTGCCTTGTGCTTTTCGGCAGCGGCAGCTTCCTGATCCCCTCCATGGTGGCCATCACCCTGGCCCTGACCCTGATGCGTAAGAGACAGGAGGCGGTACAATGAGCCATGCCGCGCTGATTATCGTCGTGGCGGGAGCGGTGACGCTGCTGCTGCGTTTCCTGCCCTTTCTTATCTTCAACGGAAAGCGGGAGACCCCGCCTTATATCATCTATCTGGGCAAGGTATTGCCCTATGCGATTATGGGTATGCTGGTGATTTACTGCCTCAGAGGCATATCCTTTACTGCCGCGGCAAACTTTCTGCCGGAGCTGATTGCCTGCGCCGTGGTGGTGCTGGCCCATGTCTGGAAGAGAAACACCCTGCTGAGCATCATCAGCGGGACGGTGTGCTATATGCTGATGGTGCAGTTTGTATTTTAATATTGGAGGAACAACGTGGAACTGAAGCTCGACAACAGCAAAACCTACGCCATCGCCCTGGAGGGCGGCGGGGCAAAGGGCGCCTATGAGGTGGGCGTCTGGCAGGCGCTGGAGGAGGCGGGAATCAAATATAACGCCGTGTCCGGCACCTCTGTGGGCGCACTCAACGGCGCCATGATGGTCATGCGGGATCTGGAGGGGGCCGTAAGGGCCTGGAAAGATATCCGCCTTTCCGACGTGATCGACCTGGAGGGGGACCAGGAGGGGAACCTGTATAAGGTCTTAAACGGCGAGGTGGATCTGCGCGATATCCAGGAGCTGATCCCCCAGGCCCTGGACATCATCCGCAACCGGGGTCTGGACGTGGCCCCGCTGCGCGCCTGGGTCCACGAGGTAGCGGATGAGAAGAAAATCAAGGAATCCGACGTGGAGTTTTTCGTCTCCACCGTCTCCCTTACGGATAAAAAGGGTCTGGAGGTGAAGGTGAACGACCTGCCTGAGGACGAGATCTGCGACATGTTGCTGGCCAGCGCCTACCACCCCAGCTTCCGCCTGGAAAAGCTGGGCGGAAAATACTATGCTGACGGCGGCTTTGTGGATACTCTGCCCCTGCATGTGCTGGTGGAGAACGGCTACAAGGACATCATCGCCGTGCGCATCCCCGGCCATGGGATCGAGCGGCGCTTCCGCATCCCGGAGGATGTGAATATCACCCTCATCAGCACCAACTCCGATCTGGGCGGCGTGCTGAATTTTGACGCGGAGCAGTCCCGGCGGGATATGCTCATCGGCTATCTGGACGCCAAGCGGGTGCTCTACGGTCTGTACGGGGAGAAATATTACATTGAGCGCACGATGAGCGACAGGGAAGCCCTGCGCCAGCTCATTGACCGGGCGGACGAGGGCGCAAATCTCCGCCGCCTGTGCGAGCGGGAGCTGCCAAGGGTGGCCCGCCGCCTGAATGTTTTCGGCGGGGACTATTACGAGCTGTTCATTGCCGTGCTTGAGCTGGAGGCCGAGACTTTGGGCATAGAGAACAAGCGCATTTTGAAGGACACAGAGCTTCTCAAGCTGGCAGAAGAGGCCAAGGCGGCAAGATGAAGAACATTGAATATTGTAATAGCTTCACCCTGCGGCCCGTCCGGCCTAAAAAGGCGCCACCTGGGGGGAGTCTCCAAAAAGAACAGCGCCCGGAATCATCCGGGCGCTGAGTTTTTTCAATTATGGATTCAAAAGCTCTTTTCCCTGCTTGCCGCTGATCTCGTCTGCGCGCAGCTCCAGCATGAACATGTGCGAAAGTCCGGAAGAGATTTCCCTTTCCGCGTCCTCGCTGTGACCCGGATGATATTTTTCCGCCAGCTGTCTTAAAGCCGGGATCATCTCCCCCTCATCCTCAATGATGCGCAGCCTGCCGGATACGATCACGCTGCGGTAGGCGGTGGTATATTTCTCCGGGATCACATTGTCCGCCGCCACAACACAGAAGGAAGCCTTCGGACAGACTCTTGCCGCCTCCAATTTGCGTCCGGCTCTGGCACAGTGAAAATAGAGCTTCCCCTCGTGGTAAACATAGCTCAATGGCACGGCGTAGGGCTCTTCCCCGTCCCACAGGGCCAGCACGCCGGAGCTGCCCTTTTCCAGTATGGCAAGGCTCTCGTCCAGGGGCAGCCGCTGCTTTGCCCGTCTCATTTCGTGGTTCATCCTGTTTCTCCTTTCTGCTGCTCAACCCAGCTTGTCGCCGTTTTTTACCGGCTTGTCCGGTTTTATCAGCACCACGCCGCCCTCGCTGTAGGTGCCGAGGATCAGAATCTCGGAAAAGAAATTGGCGATCTGACGGGGCGGGAAGTTCACCACGGCCAAAACCTGCTTGCCCACAAGCTCCTCCGGACGGTAATGGTCGGTGATCTGGGCGGAGGAACGCTTGATCCCCAGCTCCTGGCCCATGTCCACCTCCAGCTGATAGGCGGGCTTACGGGCCTTTTCAAAATTCTTCGCGCTGACAATGGTGCCCACGCGGATATCCAGCTTCAAAAAATCATCAAAGCTTGCCATCAATTTTCTCTCCTTTTCACAGTCTGTTTTTCCGGCAGTTCGCTGACAATGGCGGCGCCCAGAATCAGCACCGCGCCGGTCAGGCCGAACAGGCCCAGCTTCTCACCCAGGATCAGCGCCGACAGGAGTACCGCCACCACCGGGTCAATATAGCTTAAAATGGCCAGGGTCTGCGACTTCAGATCCTCCATGGAGCCGAAGTACAGATAGTAGGCAAAGCCAGTGTGCACCACGCCCACCACCAGCAGCATCAGCGCGGAAAAGGCGCTGAGGGATGTGCCCTGAAAGCTGCCGCTGAGCATGTTGTAGGGCAGCAGCACCAGGGCGGATATGGCCAGCTGCATAATGGTGCGGTCAAAGGCGGAGATGTCCTTCAGCTTCTTGTTCAGCATGACGATGGCGGCATAGAGCACCGCCGCGCCCAGGGCCAGCAGCACGCCCCGGATCTCCGTGAGGGAGGGGATACCCTTTTCCGCCACGCCGGAGACGAACACCATGCCCGCAAGGGCGGTGAAAACACAGAGCAGCTTCCGCACCGTCATCCGCTCCCGCAGCAGGAAGGGCGACGCCGCCACGATGAAGATGGGGGCGGTATAGTAGCACAGGGTGGCCGTAGCCACGGTGGTAAAGCGGTAGGACTCAAAAAGAAGGATCCAGTTTACCCCCAAAAGCACGCCCAGAACGCAGAGCAGCGGCAGATTCCTCCGGATCGCCGCGCCGGAAAGCCGCTTTTTCTGCGCCAGCATCACCAGCAGCAGAAAAGGCGCGCCCAGAAGCCCTCTCACCATGGCAATCAGGGAGGAGGGCAGGGGAATGTAACGCACGAATACGCCTATGGTTCCGTAGATGAACATAGACAGAATGACTTTTGCCCTCGCGGCGGCCTGCTTGTCCATCGTAATCACCTCAACACTTTTCATATACGACCACCCCGAACTCCAGCCAGGTGTCCAGCGCCTGGGCCTGCCGGGCCTTGGCCTGGTCTGCCGCGCCGGTTTTGTAATAATAGGGGGTCATCTGGAACAGGGCCATGATCTCCTCGCTGCCGGACAGGTGGATGGGGTAGCGAATCTCCCGCCGCTCAACGATGCGAAAGCCCTCTTCCTCCATGTCGGTCACCGGGTTTTCATAGGGCCTGTCATAGATCAGCGCTTTCAGCTCCCACAGATGCCGGGCCAGCGGATAGGCCCGGATCAGCTTTCCGCCCGGACACAGCACCCGGTGAAACTCCCCACCCATAAAGGGGGAGAAAATGTTCAGAATCAGGCCGATGCTCCCATCCGGCAGAGGCAGCGCGGCGGAGCTGGCCGCCGCAAGGCGCAGCTCCTTTGAGCGCCTGGCGGCCTGGATCAGGGCGTCCTTGGAGATGTCCACCCCGATGACCACCGGCTCTTTCCCGGCCCGGCGCAGACGGTCCAGAACGTCGCAGGTATATTTCCCCTCGCCGCAGCCCGCGTCCAGCACCCGGACGCCCTTTGCCGAATATTCGTCGGCAAGATTCGCGATCAGGTCGGACAGATTGTCGTAATGCCCCCGGCTGAAAAGGGCCGTCCGGGCGCGGACCATCAGCTTGTCGTCCCCGTGGCGTTTGCCCTTGCCGGAACTGGGCAACAGGTTTACATAACCACTTTTTGCAATGTCGAAGCAGTGGCCTTTTTTGCAGAAATAGGTCTTTTCGTTTTTCGTAAGCTTCCCGCCGCAGACGGGGCAGATAAAATCGCTCATTATCGCATCTCCGTGTTTGATGACCTATTTTAACACAGCAGTGCAATAAAATACAGAGTCTTTTTATTGAGCTTTGTTTTTCCTTGTGATACAATGTGCCCAGTTTTGAAAAAAGGATTGGATATTTATGAAAGCTGAGAGAGGATTTCCCCGTTTCATCATCACCCCGAAAGGCACCAGATGGGTGGAGCAGGGGCACCCGTGGATCTACGCGGACGAGGTGATCCGGGAGGAGGGAGCCTGCGAAAACGGCGCCCTGGCCGATGCGGTCAGCGAAAAGGGCAAGTATCTGGGCACCGGCTTTGTCAGCCGGGAGAGCAAAATCCGCCTGCGGCTTCTCTCCCGCAACGCAAACGACCGCTTTGACCAGGCCTTCTGGAAACGCCGGATCAAATATGCCTGGGACTACCGCAAAACGGTCATGGGGGAGGACATCTCCTGCTGCCGGGTTATTTTCGGCGAGGCGGACAGCTTCCCCGGCCTGACGGTGGACCGCTTTTCGGATATTTTAGTGACCCAGACCCTGTCCGTGGGCATGGAAAAAATCAAGCCCATGCTGTTTCCGCTGCTGGTTCAGGTACTCCGGGAGGACGGGCAGGAGATCCGGGGCATATACGAGAGAAATGACGTGGCCATCCGCGCCCTGGAGGGCATGGAGCAGAACAAGGGCTGGTTCCCCCTTGCCGGGGAGACGCCCCCGGACAGCACAATCACGGAAATCTGTGAAAACGGCATAGTTTACAGCGTGGACGTGGAAAACGGGCAGAAAACCGGCTTTTTCCTGGATCAGAAATATAACCGTCTGGCGGTGGCCCGGCTTGCCAAAGGCCGCCGGGTGCTGGACTGCTTCACCCATACCGGCTCCTTTGCCCTGAACGCAGCCAAAGGCGGGGCGGAGCATGTGACGGCGGTGGATGTGTCCGCCTCCGCCATTGAGATGGCAAGGGCCAACGCCAGGCGCAACGGCCTTGAGGAGAAAATGGACTTTATCACTGCCGATGTGTTCGACCTGCTGCCGGAGCTTGCCGCCAAAGGCAAGGCGCCCTATGATTTCATCATCCTTGACCCGCCGGCCTTCACCAAGTCCCGAAAAACCGTGAACAGTGCCGAGCGGGGCTATAAGGAGATCAACCTGCGGGCGTTGAAGCTGCTGCCCCGGGGCGGCTATTTTGCCACCGCCTCATGCAGCCACTTTATGCCCTCGGAGCTGTTTGTGAAGATGCTCCGCTCCGCCGCCCTGGACGCGGGGGTGGAGCTGCGCCAGATCGAAGCCCGCCAGCAGGCCCCCGACCACCCCATCCTCTGGAACGTGCCGGAGACGGATTATCTGAAGTTCTATATCTTCCAGGTGGTGTAAAACTGCTCGGTAAAGGGCTTGCAATTACAAAAAAATTGGTGTATTATACCATTGTTCTTATACCATACCAAGAACGATTCAGGTTACTATGATAAGGTAGTACACCGAAGAGCTCTAACGCCTCGCTTTGCGGGGCGTTATCTCTTATCACCATACATTATCAGGAGACAGGAGGAGAAAATATGCACCCCTATGGCATCGGTTTGGATATCGGCGTGACCTCAGTGGGCTGGGCCGTCCTGGCACTGGACGGGGAGGAGAAGCCCCGGGGCATTATCGACATGGGCAGCCGGATTTTCGACGCGGCAGAGCATCCGAAAACCGGCGCGTCTCTGGCCCTTCCCCGCCGGGAGGCCAGAAGCGCAAGACGCCGCCTTCGCCGGCACAGGCACAGAAAAGAGCGCATCAGAGAGCTGATCGTCTCGTCCGGGCTGCTGGGGCGGGAGGAGCTGGACCGGCTTTTTGACGGGCAGCTGACGGACGTCTACGCCCTGCGGGTGAAAGCCCTGGACGGGAAGCTGAGCCGGGAAGAATTTGCCCGGGTGCTGCTCCACCTGGCCCAGCGGAGAGGCTTCCGCTCCAACCGGAAGAACGCCGGGGACAAGGAAGAGGGAAAGCTGCTTGAAGCGGTGGGCGAGAACAAAAAGCGCATGGAGGCCATGGGCTACCGCACCGCCGGAGAGATGCTGCTGAAGGATGAGACCTTTGCCCGGTATAAGCGCAACAAGGGCGGGCAATATATCGCCACCATCACCCGGGATATGACGGAGGACGAGGCCAGAAAAATCTTTGCGGCCCAGCGGAGCTTCGGCGCGGACTTTGCCGGAGCGGAGCTGGAGGAAGCCTATCTGGAAATTCTGCTGAGCCAGCGCTCCTTTGACGAGGGGCCGGGAGGGGAAAGTCCCTACGGCGGCAGCCAGATCGGAAAGATGATCGGCAAATGCACTTTCGAGGAGGGAGAGCTTCGGGCGGCCAAGGCCAGCTATTCCTTTGAATACTTCACCCTACTGCAGAAAATCAACCATATCCGCGTTCTCCGGGGCGGCGACAGCCGGCCGCTCACCGCCGGGGAGCGGGAGAAGCTCATTGCGCTCGCCCACAAAACGGAGAATCTGAACTATCTGCAGATCAGAAAAGAGCTGGGCCTTTCCCCGGAGGAGCGCTTCAACACCCTGCGCTATTCTGCGGATGACGGTCCGGAGACGGCGGAAAAGAAGGAAAAATTCTGCTATCTGAAGGCCTATCACCAGATGCGCCGGGCGGCGGAACGGGCCTGCAAGGGCAGCTTTGCCGCGCTGAGTATTGAGCAGAGAAACGCTGTCGGCACGGTTTTAAGCATCTATAAATCCTCCGCAAAGATAAGGGAGGGGCTTGCTGCCGCAGAAATACCGGATATCCTGATCGACCAGTTCGAGGGACTGAATTTTTCCAAATTCGGGCACCTGTCCGTGAAAGCCTGCAACAGGCTGATCCCCTATCTGGAACAGGGCATGAACTATAATGACGCCTGCGCTGCCGCAGGCTATGATTTCCGGGGACATGAAGGCGGAGAAAAACATTTTACGCTGCCCCCTCTGCCCGATGACCAGAACGAGATCACAAGCCCGGTGGTGCTCCGCGCCGTTTCCCAGACCATCAAGGTGGTCAACGCCATTATCCGCAAGCAGGGGACAAGCCCCACCTATATCAATATTGAGCTGGCCAGAGAGATGGCCAAGGATTTTTCCGAACGAAAAAAGCTGGAAAAGGAGATGGACGAAAACCGGGCCAGAAACGAGCGGGCCATGGAGCGGATCAGAAACGAATACGGCAAGACGGACGCCACAGGCCAGGATCTGGTCAAGCTGAAGCTGTATGAGGAGCAGGGCGGCGTCTGTGCCTATTCCCAGAAACAGATGTCTCTTGCCCGGCTTTTCGCGCCCAACTATGCCGAGGTGGACCATATTGTACCGTACAGCCTCAGCTTTGACGACAGCTATAAAAACAAGGTACTGGTGCTGACGGAGGAGAACCGGAACAAGGGAAACCGCCTGCCCCTGCAATATCTGACCGGGCAGCGGAGAGAGAACTTTATTGTTTGGGTGAACAGCGCTGTCAGGGATCAGCGGAAGAAACGGCTGCTGCTGAAAGAGGGCTTTACCCCGGAGGATGAGCAGAATTTCAAAGAACGGAATCTGCAGGACACCAAGACCATGTCCCGCTTTCTGCTCAATTATATACGGGATAACCTGGAATTTGCCCCCTCGGACAAGGGCCGGAAAAAGCGGGTTACCGCGGTCAACGGTGCGGTGACTTCCTACATGCGCAAGCGCTGGGGCATAACGAAGATCAGGGAGGACGGAGACCTGCACCACGCGGTGGACGCGGTGGTCATCGCCTGTACCACCGACGGCATGATCCAGCAGCTTTCCCGCTACGCCGCCTTCAGGGAGTGCGAATACAGCCAGACGGAGGCGGGCAGCGTGGCCGTTGATCCCCAAACCGGCGAGGTGCTGCGCCAATTCCCCTATCCCTGGCCTCAGTTCCGCAAGGAGCTGGAAGCCCGGCTCTGTAACGATCCCTCCCGGGTGATCGCCGGGCTGCGTCTGCCCTTCTACATGGAGGAGGACGCGCCGGAAGCGCGGCCGCTGTTTGTCTCAAGAATGCCCCGGCGCAAAGTGACCGGGGCCGCCCACAAGGACACGGTAAAGAGCGCAAAAGCCGCGGATGAAGGACTTGCCATTGTCAAGCGGCCCCTGACGGCGCTGAAGCTGGACAAGGACGGGGAGATTGCCGACTATTACATGCCCCAGAGCGACAGACTGCTGTATGAAGCGCTGAAAGCCAGATTGCGGCAGTTCGGCGGCGACGGCGCAAAAGCCTTTGCCGAGCCCTTTTATAAGCCCAAAAGCGACGGAACGCCCGGCCCCCTGGTGAACAAGGTGAAGCTCTGTGAGCCCACCACCCTCAATGTCCCGGTACAGCAGGACACGGCCATTGCGGACAACGACTCCATGGTGCGCATTGACGTTTTCCATGTGGAGGGAGACGGCTATTATCTTGTACCTATCTATGTGGCGGACACCCTGAAGCCGGTGCTGCCAAACCGGGCTTGTGTGGCAGCTAAACCATACGAGGATTGGAAAGAGATGAAAGACGAGGATTTTGTTTTTTCTCTTTACCCCAATGATTTGATTAAAGTTGTCCATAAGCGAGGGCTTGAGCTTACCAAAATACATAAGGAGAGTTCGCTTCCGTCTACTATTGAGTCAAAATGTATAATGATGTACTATAGTGGTACAGATATTTCCAGCGCTGGTATCGTATGTATAACACATGACAATACATACAGAAAGAAAATAGGTATAAAAACTCTTGAAAAGCTGGAAAAGTATACAGTGGACGTCCTGGGTGAAGTCCACCCGGTGAAAAAGGAAAAGAGACAGAGCTTCGGCGGGAAAGGAGCTTGAAAATGGCTTTTCGCAACATTATCGTAGAGAGCCCGGCGCACATCTGCGTGAAAAACCGTCAGTTAGTCATCCGGACGGACGGGGAGAGAAGTCTGCCCATAGAGGATATCTCCGCCGTTTTATTGGAAAGCAACCAGTCCACCATCACAACAGCCGCGCTGTCCCAACTGGGACAGCGCGGCTGCGCTCTTTTTGTCTGCGATGAAAAGCATCTGCCCTGCGCGGTGCTCACCGGTTTTGCCCGGCACAGCAGGGAGCTTGGCGTGCTGCAAAGCCAGCTCAGTGCCGGGGAGGTGCTGAAAAAACGCCTGTGGCAGAGCATCGTCAAGGCCAAAATCAGCAATCAGGCGGAGTGCCTGCGACTCTGCGGAAAAGAAGAAGCAGCGGAGGGACTGGCGCAGATGGCGGTATCCGTGCGCTCCGGGGACAGCGGCAATACGGAGGCGGCTGCCGCGGCCCGGTATTTTCCCGCCCTTTTCGGAAAGGGCTTCACCAGAAACGGAGAAAACGGGATCAATTCCGCCCTGAACTACGGTTACGCGGTGCTGCGGGGCTGCATGGCCCAGTGTCTGGCGGTGTACGGCTTTCTTCCGGCGCTGGGTCTGCACCACAGAAATGAACTGAACAGCTTCAATCTGGCCGATGACCTGATGGAGCCCTTCCGCCCGCTGGTGGACCTGCTGGTTTCGGTCTGCTATGAAGGGGAGGCGGTTTTAAGCCCGGGAAATAAAAGGCAGCTGTTCAACTGCCTGAATCTGGACATTCTCTCCGGCGGCCAGCGGCACAGCACGGCCTACGCCATGGAGCGGCTGGTACACAGTCTGGCCCGCTCCCTGGAAAGGGGAGAGGCGGTGCTGATGCTGCCGGAGCTTCTGGACCTGAAGCAGCACTGCTATGAATAAGTTTATGAGAATACTGGTGTTTTTTGACCTGCCGGTAAAAACCAAAAAGGAGCATTCCTGTAACTCGTAAAACGCGCCAATTGAAAAAAGAAGAACCTCACGATAAAATTGAGGTGCATCTGGCAGGATGTAACAACCCAATCAAACCGGAGGTTCACCATGAATTATACACAGAATAGCAAGA
>JALFOM010000099.1 GCA_022782265.1 Clostridiales bacterium
AATGACATGGGGAACTCCCCACAGAATCCTACCAAAAACAGCAGCTTCAATCCCCGCTGCCCAAACTTCAATTCCAACATCTCATATACCTCCTGATCATCCATTCAACCATTACCTCTCATCCTCCATCCGCAATCTCACCCATTCATACACGCAGCCCACATACAGCCCAGCCCCTCATACAGACTGCCAGCCATCAAACACGCACGCCATAACACATCGCTGCCTATCAATAGGCTGCCCACTCCAAAAACACGAAAAGCCAACTACATCAAGCCTACCCCCGTTCTGATTTTCGCCCGCAAAGCCTTGCAAACACAGCGTTTTGACCGCATACTGCCCCACCGAAAATGGGGTACACCGAAAAACGAGAAAATCGGTGCGGTATTTTCACGCTAATTTTCCGTTTTCTGGGATTTTTCCCACGTTGATTTGTGCTTGCCGAGCCATATTTCGAACTGCTCCGGGGTGAGGATCCAGATGCGTGTCCCCGGTTCCTCACCCGGGTGGCTGCACTGGAACACACTGCAGAGGCTGCCTGTATCATTGGCCAGAAAGGCCGCCTCCAGCACATCCTGGCAGTGCTTCAATTCCAGATTGTCATGGTCGGTGACGCGTCTGCGCGGATAGGCAGCATCGTAAATATGCTCGTAGACCAACACGCAGGTTTGGAATTTCGGCAAAGGCTTGTCCTGACAATAACGGCGGATGGCTGCCCGCAGAGGCTCGTCCAGAAACCTCGCTCTGTCCTTTTCACCCCGGCGGGGCAGCATCATCGGCAGGGAGATCAGCAGCCAGCCTTCCTCCGTGCTTTTCACCGACGCGATGGTTGTGGCATTGGTCCCCGGCGTTGATTGTCTGCTTTGCATCAGGAGAAAGGACGCCGCGAAGCGCCGCAGCTGCGTCACAGCGGCTTCCGCATCCTGCACGGCATGCAGCATATCCTGCTCACAGCGGTTTAAGTAATCAAGTTCCATTGTTGATCCTTTCTATGACGGTAATGACGATGATGACGATATATATCCCCCGGGGGTAGAAACCGTCATTACCGTCATTATCGTCATTCGGTCGGCTTTCTTGTAAAAGTCAGCAGCCTCTTTGCCTTGTTTCGGTTGTAACGGTAGACAATGCCCTTTTCCTGCTCCAGCCGGCCGGTCAGCGGGTTCAGTCTCCGGGTCAGTGAATTAGGCTGCAAAGCAATATCCGGGGCGATCTGCTGAACAGCTTTCAACAGTTCGGAAGCCGTCCCCTGCCACTGATCTTCGACAACAGCGTCGATGACATCCAGCAGCGGCTCCGGCACAAGCTCGGCGGCAGACTTGCAAGAACGGATCAATTCCCACAGACAGGTCTCCCGGTCGAACTGAAGTTCGTAATGCTGCATAGGCAGGTCCTGGCCAATGCAGTGGAGGAAGCGCTTCTCTTGTTCCGCGCATAAGACGAAGCCGCCGTCTGCCGCGCCCAGAAGGCCGTTGGTGCCGGATATCTGGTTGAAGGGATTCCCCTCGTCCGGCTTCTTGTTGGTGTGATGGACGAGGATCAGAGCCAGATCGTAGGCGTCTGTGAACATCTTGAAAGGGCGAATGTCCTTATAGTCTGAGCTGTAGCTGTACGCGGTGCCATCGCCGCCCTCTCTGGCAAGGTAATGCTGACAGCGTGGGCGAAGCTGCGGGTCTGCAAAAACTGCGGGAAGTATTTCGCAATCACTGGGCGAACCAACGCCGAATACTGTGACCGCGTGTTTGACTCGAAGGGGCGTACCTGCAAGGATGTCGGCGCCATAGCGAAGTGGACACGGGAAAAAGGTACAGACGATGTCTTCAAGGCATACCGCCGGGAATACAAAAAGCGGTTCGCCTGGACGAAGTCTGGGAAGATCCTGCCGGAGGAACTATACACCTGGGGGGAACGCGCCAGAGAAAAGAAGGCCGAGTGTGACAGCGGAAAGATCACGCTGGAGGAATATACGACTTGGTTAAAGGAATCGTAGTCATCATAATACATGCTCCTCAATTGTGATTTTATCACGGAGAGACCTCCCAAAACTGGCTATACTGCATTCAGAAAGAAAAAATCAAGGAGGTACTCTCATGAGACTGAAAGATAAGATTGCGATTATCACCGGCGGCAGCCGGGGCATCGGGTTTGCTACTGCAGACAAATTTCTGAAGGAAGGCGCTACCGTCATCCTGACTGCAAGTTCTCAGACATCGGCTGACAAGGCTGTTGCTCAGCTACAGGAAAAATATCCGGAGGCAACCGTCGCGGGAATCAGCCCCAATCTGTCCAGCTTGGACTCTGTCCGAAATGCGTTCCGTGAAGCCACTGAAAAGTATGGCTGCGTGGATATTCTGGTGAACAATGCCGGCGTGTCTGAAAGCACCCCTTTTACCGAATATACCGAGGAGACCTTTGATAAGGTCATGAATCTGAATGTGAAAGGCGTGTTCAACGCCACACGGGCGGCCAGTGAGTGCATGGTAGCCCGGGGCAAGGGCGTTATTCTCTCCACGTCCTCTATGGTCAGTATTTCTGGCCAACCCAGCGGCTTTGCATATCCCGCGTCCAAGTTCGCAGTGAATGGCCTGACGGTATCCCTAGCCCGTGAGTTGGGTCCCAAGGGTATCCGGGTCAACGCGGTGGCTCCCGGCATCACGGAGACCGACATGATGAAGGCCGTACCCAAGGAAGTTATCGAGCCGATGATCAAGCAGATCCCTCTGCGCCGCCTGGGTCAGCCGGAGGATATTGCCAATGCATTTGTGTTCCTGGCATCTGACGAAGCATCCTATATCACGGGCGTTGTGCTCAGTGTAGACGGAATGGCAAGAACATAAAAAAGGAAA
>JALFOM010000105.1 GCA_022782265.1 Clostridiales bacterium
TCTCCGCCCGCTATCTGACGGATCATCCGGAGCCCTTTTTCTGCAAGACCTTCATGTATTACGAGATGGAGATTCTGGACTGGCTCTGCCGCCGGGAGAATCGGGTCGTCCGCTACGACCCCTCCATCACCGTCAAGCACTACCAGTATGTGGCCTCGAAGATGGAGTACCGCTCCATCGTCAGGCGCTCCAAATTCGTGGCCTCCTGCCTTCAGGACTCCCTGGAGGCGGCGGAGGAGATGATGATTTCCGTCACCCGCCACGACGCGGAACACAAAATCCACAGCTGCGCTGTGACCGAGTGAGGACAGAGCGCCGTGAAAAAGAAAAAAATCAGGACACTGAGCCGCGGCTTTTACGGGGCCTTGTCCTATGTGTCGCCCCGTCTGAATACGGAGCTGCTGTTTTTGAAAAAATTCGGCCGCCGGGTGAATCTGAAAAACCCGGAGACCCTGAACGAAAAGCTGCTGAAGCTCAAGCTGGAGCAGTACGGCACGGACTCGCTGGTGCGCCAGTGCGCCGACAAATACCGGGTGCGGGATTTCGTGGCGGAGCGGGGCTGCGCCGGTACCCTGAACAGGCTCATCGCCGTATACGACAGGGCGGAGGATATTGATTTCAACGCCCTGCCGGAGCGCTTCGCCATCAAGTGGAACTTTGGCTGCGGCTATAATCTGATTTGCCGGGACAAATTCGCTCTGGACGTCCCGGCGGCGGTAAAGCAGCTGAAAAAGTGGGGACGGGAGCCCTTCTGGGCCTATTATTCCGAGCTGCAGTACCGGAATGTGCCCAAAAAACTGATTGTTGAGGAATACATCGGCGGCGACACGCTGCCCGAGGACTATAAATTCTACTGTTTCAACGGCCGGGCCTGCTGTGTGATGCTCTGTATGGGAAGAGAAGAGGGCTGGCCCCGCTTCTATTTTTTTGACAGGGATTTTCAGCTTCTGCGCATCAACCGGGACTCGAAAAACGCCCCGGCGGATTTTGCGCCGCCCCGGCCTGCGGGACTGGAAGAGGCTTTTCAAACGGCGGACAAGCTCAGCGCGGGCTTTCCCTTTGTGCGGGTAGATCTGTATATCACAGAGGGTCAGGTTCGCTTCGGTGAGATGACCTTTACCCCCGCCGCCGCGCTGGACAATAAGCGCCTGCCGGAGACGGATTTGATGTTCGGAAAAATGATGGAGGGAGAAATGCGGTGAAAATTGCGGTTTTAGGCGCGGGCAACAGCGGCTGCGCCCTGGCGGCGGACTACGCCTTTCGGGGGCATGAGGTCACGCTGATCAAAACCTCCCACGCCCTCCACGACGATAATTTCAACTGGCTTACGGAGCACGGCGGAGAAATGGTCATGGACGAATTCGGCGAGGAAAAGCGCTGCCAAATCGCCCATCTCAGCCGGGAGATCGCGGAGATTCAGGGGCAGGATATCGTCCTGCTCTGCACCCAGACCGGCTATCACCGGCAGGTACTGGAACGCATCGGCCCCTTTCTCTCTGCGGGGCAGGTGCTGCTGATCGTCCCCGGCTATCTGTCCACGGCCTATGTGCTGAGCTGCTGCCCTGTCCCCGGCCTGATCGTGGCCGAGGCGGAGAGCAATTTCATCGACGGCCGCATCGCCGCCCCCGGCCGCTTCCATGTGGGCTTTCGCAATGTGCGAAACCCCATCGGCGTCTATCCCGCCGGCCAGCGGGAAAAGGCCCGGGAAAAGCTGGAGCAGCTGGGTACCCCCCTTACTTATTTAGGCAGCGTGGCGGAGGCCGCGCTCCATAACCCCAATATGATCGTCCACACCGTGGGCGCGGTGATGAGCATACCGCGCATCGAGGCCACCGGCGGCGACTACTGCATGTACCACGAGGTGTTCACCCCCTCCGTCTGGAATATCCTTGAAAAGCTGGACGGGGAGAAGATGGCCGTCCTGGGGGCGCTGGACCTGGAGCCGGTACCCTATGTGGAGGCCTGCAAGTTCAGAAACAGTCTGGACGACGAGCGGGACGCAAAGCAGGTCTTTTTCGACTATGCCGCCATGCCCTCCCGGGCCAAAGGGCCCACCAGCGTCAATTCCCGCTACATCACGGAGGATGTGGCCCAGGGGCTGGTGCTGCTGGAGTCCATGGGCGCGGTGCTGAAGCTGCCCACCCCGGTGGCCAGCGCCTTGATCGAACTGGCCTCCGCCGCCCTCTGCCGGGATCTGCGGAAGGACGGCCGGACCCTGGAGGCCCTGGGCCGGGAGAACGTTCACCGGATCATCCAGGACGGAAAAGGCGGCGAAGCCTGATGTCAAGATGGAACGCCGCGAAAAAGCTCTGGGCCGTCAGCCGCAGCCTGCATGAACAGCGGGGCGGCTCCGTTTGGAAATATTTTTGGGACGCCGTGCACTGCTCCCGCCGCCACGGCGCCTCGGCGGAAAATTATCTGGTCCTCCGCTTCTATGAACTGAGCGACCGGCAGAGAGGGGAGTATCTCACCTCCGGCCGCTCCAAAGCGGCGGACAGCGCGCTGAACCGGAAGGCCGAAAACGAGGATATCCGCAAGCTCGGCCGCAAGGAGCTGTTTGACAGGGCCTTTTCGGAGCTGCTCAGGCGGGAGTTTCTGTATGCGCCTGACTGTTCTTTTGCAGAATTTACCGCTTTCCTTGACCGGCATGAGGAGTGTATTATCAAGCCTGTGGCCGGAACCATGGGCAAGGGCATTGAAAAGCGCCGCTGTCCGGAGAACCGGGAGAAGTTTTATGAGCGCTGCTGCCGGGAGAAGCTTCTTCTGGAAGAAGTGATCGTGCAGCACCCGGCCCTGAATGAAATCAATCCCTCCTGCGTCAACTCCGTCCGCGTCAACGCCGCAAGGGGCGCAAGGGGAGAGGTCTGCCTGATCGGCGCCTGCCTGAAGTGCGGCGGAAAGGGCGCGGTGACGGACAATTTTCACTCCGGCGGCGTGGCCTATCCGCTGGATCTGGAGAACGGCCGGGTGTCTGGCCCGGGGCGGAACAATACCGATATCCGGGAATACACACGCCATCCGGCTACCGGGTATTTCATGCCCGGTTTTGCGCTTCCGTTCTGGGAAGAGCTGAAAGCGCTGGTGTGCCAGGGCATGGAGCGTGTGCCCAGCCTGGGCTATGTGGGCTGGGATATCGCCCTGACCCCCGAAGGCCCTGCGCTGATCGAGGGCAATGTGCACTGGCCGGGAGGCAATATAATCCAGTTTGACAGGGTTGGAAAATACCCGTTGATATTAAGCTGTCTGGGTGAGAAAAATGAAAAACATACTGACTGAAAATGTGCTGGTGAAAAGCATAAAAGCATACCCCGTTCTGAGAAAGAGATTCAAAACCTATGTCAAGGGCATACAGAAGCTGCCCGAGGGCTTTACGGAAAACAAGCTCTTTTATGATTATCTGAAGGTGCGCCGCAATAACCCGGAAAAGCGGGTCTCCATGTCCGAGTATACGATTTTCGGCTTTGCGGGCCTGCCCCTCAGCGAACAGAAAAAGTATCTGACCGACACCGAGGCCACCCTCCTGATGCGCCCCTACAACGCCCCGTCCGAGCCTTATCTGAAGGACAAGGTCTGCTTCCTCAAGACCTTTTCCGAGTTTATCAGCCGGGACTGGCTCTATCTGCCGGAGGCAACGGCAGAGGAATTTGGCGCTTTTCTGGAAAAGCACCGCTCCATCGCCCTCAAGCCCCCGCTCTCCAGCTGGGGCATCGGCTTTAAAAAGCTGAACATTGAGGATGTGGAGGACATGGACGAGCTTTTCAACCAGCTGTCGGAGAAAAACTATCTGGCGGAGGAGTTTCTGGAGTCTGACCCGGAGCTTGCCCGTTTCCATCCGGAGTCTCTCAACACCCTGCGGGTCATCACCTTCCGCAACGGACAGCGCTTTCAGGTGTTCGGCGCGGGCCTGCGGGTGGGCAACAAGGGCCTGCATGTGGATAACGCCCACGGCGGCGGCATCTTCTGCGAGATCGACCCCAAAACCGGCCGCATCATCACCGACGGGCTGGATGAGCACGGCAATACATACCTGAGCCACCCCATGACCGGCGTCCGCTTCCGGGACCAGCAGATCCCCTACTGGGATCAGGTGGTGGACCTGTGCCGCCGTGCCTCCCAGACCCTGCCCTGCCTGCGTGTGGTGGGCTGGGACGTGGCTATTCTGCCGGGCGGCAAGCTGGAGCTGATCGAGGGCAACCACAACCCGGGAATGAACATTGTCCAGGCCCCGGCAAAGCACGGCGTACACGACAAGTTTGCCGCCCTGCTCCTGGACTTCTACGGCCCGCCGGAGCTTGCTGCGGCACCGGAGGAACGCTGTGCCCCGGGCGTCTGAGCGGGAGGCGCGGAGGATGAACATTGCCATCGCCGGAGCGGGCTATGTGGGGCTGTCCCTTGCCGTGCTGCTGTCCCAGCACAACCATGTGGACTGTATCACCACCACCGCTTCCAAGGCGGAGAAGATCAATTCCGGCGTCAGTCCCATCCGGGACCGGGAGATCGAGCGCTTCCTCGCCGCAAGCCGTGAGGGGAGGATTCATCTGGACCTGACGGCCACTACCGACGCCGAAACGGCCTACCGGAGGGCGGATACGGTGATTATCGCCGTCCCCACCAACTATGATGAGCAGCTGGGCTGCTTTGACACCTCCGTGGTGGAGAAGGTCATCGAGACGGTGCTTCGCGTAAATCCCGAGGCGCTGATGGTGATCAAATCCACCATCCCCATGGGCTATACGGAGCTGGTGCAGGAAAAGTACGGCACGGAGAAAATCCTTTTCAGCCCGGAGTTTTTACGGGAATCCCGGGCCCTTTACGACAATCTTCACCCCAGCCGCATCATTGTCGGGGCAAAACCGGCCCAGCGGCAGGCGGCGGAGGAATTTGCCGGGCTTCTCCTCCGGGCGGCCAGAGAGCCGCTGCTGGAGCTGGAGCCTGCGCCGGAGGAAATCCCCGCGGTTTTTGCCGGCCCCACCGAGGCGGAGGCCATAAAGCTTTTTGCCAACGCCTATCTGGCCGTGCGCGTCAGCTTTTTCAACGAGCTGGACACCTATGCCCAGCTGAAGGGCCTGGACGCGGGGCGGATCATTCGGGGCGTCTGCCTGGACCCGCGCATCGGCGGGCACTACAATAACCCCTCCTTTGGCTACGGGGGCTACTGCCTGCCTAAGGACACGGTGCAGCTGCTGGCCAATTACAAGGACGTGCCCCAGAATCTCATTGGCGCCGTGGTACAGAGCAACGCCACCCGCAAGGATTTTATCGCCTCCACTGTCCTGGCGCGAAGGCCCCGGACCGTGGGCATCTACCGGCTGACCATGAAATCCGGCAGCGACAATTTCCGCACCTCCGCCATACAGGGGGTCATGGAGCGGATCAGGGAAAAGGGCGTCCCCATGCTGATCTACGAGCCCAGCCTGTGCAATCAGGACAGTTTTGCCGGCTGCCGGGTGGAAAAGGACCTGACCGCCTTCAAGCAAAGTGCCGACGTGATCCTGGCCAACCGCTGGGATCCCTGCCTGGAGGACGTGCGGGAGAAGGTCTACACCCGGGACCTGTTTTTCAGAGACTGATAATACTAGACTCCCATAAAAAGTAGTATAAAGCGCCTCCTTCTGTTCAAGGAGGCGCTTTTCTTATGGCGCAGTGCGTTGTTTAACGGCCTGAATTGGTTTACATAACGCATTAAAAAGGGCGAAAAATTGTAAAAATTATAACAGAGCAAAGGCTTTCAAAGATTTTTCTCTTGGAATTGACAGCGATTGGCTGTATAATAAATTGGATATTCCATTATGCGGATATCCAACAGCTTACAACAGCTTGCTTACGACAGGAATGAAAAGGAGAATTCACCCCATGAACGAGAAATTGCAGAAGTATATCCCGCGGGACGATATCTATCTTTTTAATACCGGCGCTGCACAGAAGGCGTGGCTTGCCTTTGGCTGCCACTATATCGCACGGATCAAGATGTACCGCTTTATGGTCTGGGCCCCCAATGCCCGCCGGGTCACCCTGGTTGGCGACTTCAACAACTGGGACCGGAACGCCACCCCCATGGAGCCTGTGGAAGGCGGCGTGTGGGTCTGCTTTGTGGAGGGTCTGGAGCACGGCGCGCTGTATAAATACTGCATCGACGGGGCCGACGGCCGGCAGGTGCTGAAGGCCGACCCCTTTGCCGCCTGGAGCCAGACCGATAAGGAGACGGCATCCAAGGTCTTTGCCCGCAGCCGCACCCGCTGGACAGACAAGGACTATATGGAAAAGCGCGCGGAGCGCAAGTTCATGCAGGAGCCCATGAGCGTATATGAGCTTCACATCGGCTCCTGGAAGGACCTGCCCGGCGAGAAGCCGGTCTACCGGGAGATCGCCGAGGAGCTGGTCAAATACTGCAAGGACATGGGCTACACCCATGTGGAATTTATGCCTCTGACCGAGTACCCCTATCCCGCGTCCTGGGGCTATCAGGTCACCGGGTACTACGCCCCCACCTCCCGCTACGGCGACCCGGACGACTTCAAGTACATGATCAACCGCCTGCACAGAGCGGGCATCGGCGTAATTATGGACTGGGTCCCGGCCCACTTCCCCAAGGACGAGCACGGCCTGGCCATGTTTGACGGCACCCCCCAGTTTGAGTGCAAGGAGCGCCGCATGGCGGAGCATCCCGAGTGGGGCACCCTGATTTTTGACTACGCCTCCAACCAGGTGAAGAGCTTCCTTGTCTCCTCCGCCTGCAAGTTCTTTGAGGACTACCACATCGACGGCATCCGGGTGGACGCGGTCAGCTCCATGCTCTACCTGAACTACTGCCGTAAGGACGGGGAGTACACCCCCAACCGGGAGGGCGGCAGCACCAACCTGGACGCGGTGGACTTTTTGCGGAAGCTGAACTCCACCGTTCTGGTCAATTACCCCGGCGCCATCACCATCGCCGAGG
>JALFOM010000145.1 GCA_022782265.1 Clostridiales bacterium
AGGCGTCGAACTTTGTCGACGCCTTGAGCGGCAGGAATTTTCCTGCCGCTCTCGTTTTTTTATTCGGTTTCAAAGCCCGCCAGGAGGCCGCCCTCCTCGGCATAGTAGCAGCACAGACCCCGATTGGGGCCGATTTTCAGATCGCAATCAGGGTATTCGCCCCGGATCAGCTCTGCCAGCTTCTCCGCGGCCTCCAGATTATAGGAATGTCTCAGCCGCACCTTGCCGCCCCTGTAGCCCAGTTCCTTCATGCACTCCCAGATCTTGCTGATGGCCCGTTTCTCGCCACGGCACTTGTGCATGGGCTCCAGGTCGCCGATCTCGCTGGCCTTGCCCACAATGCGTATGCCCAAGATCCCGACTGCCGCTGCCAGTGCCGGGCTGACACGGCCGTTTTTGGCAAAGTTGGAGAGGGATTCCAGAGAGAACATCAGGTGGGTGCGCTGTTGATAGGCCCTGATCTCCCGGCAGACCTGCTCAAATTCCAGCCCGGAGAAGTTCAGCTCCCGGTATTTCTCCGTAATCAGCTCCATCTCCGGCCCGGTGGAGAGGGTGTCCAGAATGAAGACCTTTCTGTCCGGGTAGCGGCCCCGGTATTCGTCTGCGGCGATGGCAGCGGCGTTGTAGCAGCCGGAGAGATGGCTGGTGATGGCGCTGCCGTAGACAATATCCGCGTCGCCGAAAGCCTCCAGCCAGTCACCTACGCTGGGGCAGGCGGTGCTGGACTTGCCCTTGTATTCCTTCAGCTCTTTGAGCATCTGCGGCACATCCAGACGGCAGTCGTCCACATACTCCCTGCCCCCGGCCAGCACCTTCAGCGGAACAGGGGCAAAGTCGAAGTCAGGCCCGTCCAGGGTATAAAGATTCGCTGAGGAATCGGCAACGATTTTGATTTTCATAGTTTTCTCCATTTTAAAAAACGTTATATCGGTTTTATAATAACCGATGAGGGAAGTATAACCGCTTTTACTTATCCTGTCAACAGTTATTTAAAAACTTATAAACGGCTATTCTTGACAAGAAGAAAAAGCAGAGCTATAATACACCCATGAGTGATTTGATGCGATCCGGCTTTGCCGCCGGAATAAAGGATTTTTGTCTGCCGGCCTATAACGAGATCCCGGACGTGGGCCTGTATCTGGAGCAGACGGTAAAATACATTAACGGCTATTTCGCGCCTTTTCCCGATATGGAGCTGACGGCCTCCATGGTCAGCAACTATGTGAAAAAGGGGCTTGTGTCCAACCCGGTCAGAAAGCAGTATTCAAGGGAACAGATCTCTTACCTGATTTATATCAGTATTGCCAAAGTTTCCGTCTCTATCGACAACATCAATCTGATGCTGCAGATTCAGCAGGACTCTTACCCCACGGAGAGGGCATACGAGTATTTCCGGAAAGAGCTGAAAAACGTGCTGGACTTTGTTTTTGGCTTTAAGGACAGGCTGGACAATGTGGGCGTGGAGGACACGGAGCAGAAGTTCCTGCTGAGAAAGGCGGTTATCGCCTTTGCTTATAAGATGTATCTGGATATGTACTTTGCCGCTTTGAAAAGAGCGGAAAAGGAAAAGGATTGACCGCCAAAGGCCGCAGGCCCGGGCGGTCAAAATTTTTTTCAAAAAGGTATTGACAAATCGCGGTTCAGGGGATATTATAGAAACAACCTACCGGGGAAGTAGGGAATAAGATCACAGAGGAGCTGTGAATATGGTTTACAAAGAGCATTACAGCACCGGAGCTTTCCGATGTTGACGCGAGGAGATAAATCATCGGAATATCTGATTTCATCAAAATATAAAATATTTTAAAGGAGAATACATCATGTCTGCTATATATACATCTGCCGATCAGCTTATTGGAAAGACCCCTCTGCTTGAGCTCACCCATATCGAAAAAGAACTTGGCCTGAAGGCAAAAGTCCTGGCAAAGTTAGAGTACTTCAACCCCGCCGGTTCCGTGAAGGACCGTATCGCAAAGGCCATGATTGACGACGCGGAGAGCTCCGGCAAGCTGAAAGCCGGCACCACCATTATTGAGCCCACCTCCGGCAACACCGGTATCGGCCTTGCCGCCGTGGCCGCCGCAAGAGGCTACCGCATCATCATCGTCATGCCCGAGACCATGTCCGTTGAGCGCCGCCAGCTGATGAAGGCCTATGGCGCGGAGCTGGTGCTGTCCGAGGGCGCCAAGGGCATGAAGGGCGCCATTGCCAAGGCCGACGAGCTGGCGGCCTCGATTCCGGGCAGCTTCATCCCCGGCCAGTTTGTCAACCCGGCCAACCCCAAGGCGCATTTTGAGACCACCGGCCCCGAAATCTACGCCGACACCGACGGCGAGGTGGACATTTTCGTGGCGGGCGTGGGCACCGGCGGCACTATCACCGGCGTGGGCGAGTACCTCAAGTCCAAGAAGCCGGAGGTCAAGGTGGTGGCCGTGGAGCCTGCGACCTCTCCCGTGCTGTCCAAGGGCACGGCGGGCGCACACAAGATTCAGGGCATCGGCGCGGGATTTGTCCCCAAGGTGCTGGACACCGGCGTTTACGACGAGATCATCCCCGTGGCCAACGAGGACGCCTTTGCGGTTGGCAAGCAGATCGGCAAGGCGGAGGGCGTGCTGGTAGGCATCTCCTCCGGCGCGGCGGCATGGGCGGCCATCGAGCTGGCCAAGCGGCCGGAAAACGAGGGCAAGACCATCGTCGTCCTCCTGCCGGACACCGGCGACCGGTATCTGTCCACGCCGCTGTTCGCGGATTGACGCCATGATGATTTCGACCCGTGGCCGCTATGCCCTGCGGGTGCTGGCGGATCTGGCGGAGCATCGGTCAGAGGGCTATGTTCCCATGAAGGATGTGGCCGCCCGGCAGGAAATTTCCCTGAAATACATGG
>JALFOM010000147.1 GCA_022782265.1 Clostridiales bacterium
TGATCGTGTTCCGGGACAACGCCTACGCCAAGGGGCGCCGGATCTGCGAAAAGCTCCGGGACAACATCCCACGCAACCTCTTTGAGATCCCGGTTCAGGCTGCCATCGGCGGCAAGATCATCGCCCGGGAGACCGTCAAGGCAATGCGCAAGGATGTGCTTGCCAAGTGCTATGGCGGCGATATCTCCCGCAAAAAGAAGCTGCTGGAAAAGCAGAAGGAAGGCAAAAAGAAGATGCGCCAGCTGGGCACGGTCCAGATCCCCACGGAGGCCTTCCTTGCCGTCCTCAAGCTGGATGAATAATTTCATTAACAGACCCGCGGCGCGCTGCTCCGCGGGTCTGTTAATGAAATCTTAAAGTATTAAGGCCTTGGTTCTTAAAGCCCCTTATCGTACAATAAGCGCGAGGTGAAGAGAGTGTACAACATACTGATCTGCGACGACGAAAAGGATATTGTCACGGCCCTGAAAATCTATCTGGAGTCCGAGGGCTACAACACCTTCCTGGCCTATAACGGCAAGGAAGCCCTGCGCATTGTGGACAGCGAGGACATCCACCTTGTGCTCATGGACATTATGATGCCGGAAATGGACGGCATCAGCGCCATGGTCAAGCTGCGGGAGGAGAACAATGTCCCCGTGATTTTGCTGACCGCCAAGGGCGAGGACACCGACAAGATTCTGGGCCTGAACGTGGGGGCCGACGACTATGTCACCAAGCCCTTCAATCCCGTGGAGCTGGTGGCCAGAGTCCGTTCCCAGCTTCGCCGCTACATGCTTCTGGGCGGCGGCAGCGTAAAGGAGAGCAGCATTACCATCGGCGGCATCAGCCTTGACGACAAGAGCAAGGAGGTCACCGTGGACGGGGAGCTTGTGAGCCTGACACCCACGGAATACGACATCCTCAAGTTCCTGATGCAGCACCCGGGACAGGTGTTTTCCCCCAAAACCCTTTACCAGAAGGTCTGGAATGATGAGCCTTACGGCGCTGAGAGCACCGTTGCCGTACACATTCGTCACCTGCGTGAAAAAATCGAGATCAACCCTGCCGAGCCCAGATACATCAAAGCCGTCTGGGGCCAGGGCTATAAAATGGAAAGGGGCAAGTGACAATGAAAAAGCTGAAGGGAAGTCTGCTGGCAAAGACTGTGGCGATCATCCTGCTGACGGCGACGGTGCTGGCCTTTGCCGTCTCCGCCCTGGGGGTCACCTTTTTGGCGGTGATGGGGGTTTATCCCGACTCCTACCAGACCGGAAAGGACTTCGCGCTGGACAGCCTGTGCGCCGACTATTCCTACCGGACGGCGGATATGCTGTACTACGGCGTGGGGCCGGATGAAATGTATACCTCATCCAACTACTGTTTTCAGCTCTATGACCAGAACGGCAATCTGCTGTACGACGGGCTGAAAGGCCGGACAGCCCAGTATGCCGAGGAGTATAGTATCGGACGCTGGTATGATTATTCAAACCTGAGCGAAACGCTGGAGGAAGAGGCCTCCACAGCGGCAATAACGCCGGTTACCACAGCAACGCCCACGCCGGAAGCGGGCAGTGAAGAAGAAAAAGCGGGAACACAGGAGAAAACAGAGCAGG
Source organism: Clostridiales bacterium (assembly GCA_022782265.1). Lineage (GTDB taxonomy): Bacteria > Bacillota > Clostridia > Oscillospirales > Oscillospiraceae > Limivicinus. Next base: position 1,596 of record JALFOM010000147.1, read on the forward strand.
AACCGCCTGTAATCAGCACCATGAAGGGCTATATTCTGAAAAACCGGGTGGCTTCGGACAATATCAGCTTCGCTCTGGACAGCTATGAAATGGCCTATGGTCTGCGCTATGAATTGATTGCCATTGCCGTTGCCTCTCTGGTTTTGTCCATCCTGCTGTTCGTCTTTCTGATGAGCGCCGCCGGACACCGGGACGGCAGCGATACCATTACCCCCAACTTCATCGACCGCGTTCCCTTTGATCTGTTTATGGCGGTGATGGTGATTGCTGTCGGCTGCCCGATTGCCCTTGGCCTTGAAGTAGGACGCAGCTTTGCCTTTGCCAATCTGCTGGGGCTGCTGGTGGCCTGCGTTCTGGGCGAGCTGCTGCTGATCCTGTTCTTTATGAGCCTTTCCACCCGCCTGAAGCTGAAAAATGTGATCAAAAGCTGCCTCATCTACCGCGTCCTTTGCTGGTGCTGGCGGCTGCTGAAAACGGTCGGCGGACTGTTCCGGGCCTTTATCCACGGCCTGCCCCTGCTGGGCCGCGCCGGCTTTGTTGTGGCGGCGGTGCTCCTGGTGGAATTCATCTATATCTGCGCTACCGAGCATTCGGCCGGCGCACAGCTCTTCGGCTGGTTCGTGGAGCGGGCGCTGCTGCTGGCGCTGGTGGTGTACCTGCTGCTGTGCGTGAAGCGGCTTCGCACCGGGGCGGCCAAAATTGCCCAGGGCGACATGAACTACAGCATCGACACCAAATACATGCACGGCGACCTGCTGGACCATGCCAATGACCTGAACAGCATCCGTGACGGCATCAGCAGGGCCGTGAATGAGCGGATGAAGAGCGAGCATTTCAAAACGGAGCTTATCACCAACGTGTCCCACGACATCAAAACCCCGCTGACCTCCATTATCAACTATGTGGACCTGCTGTCCAAGGAGGATATCAACAGTGAAAAGGCCAGGGAGTACATTGAAGTGCTCCAGCGCCAGTCCGCCCGGCTCAAAAAGCTGACGGAGGATCTGGTGGAGGCGTCCAAGGCCTCCACGGGCAACCTGGCCGTCAATCTGGAGCGCTGTGAGCTGGGGGTCCTGCTGGACCAGACGGCGGGGGAGTACGGCGAAAAGCTCAGCGCCCAGGGCCTGGAGCTGATTTTGAAAAAGCCGGAGGAGCCGGTGACGGTGATGGCCGACGGGCGGCACCTGTGGCGCATTCTGGATAACCTGATGAACAACATCTGCAAGTACGCCCAGCCGGGGACCCGGGTCTATCTGAACCTGGAGCAGAAGGACGGCAAGGCAAGGATGACCTTCCGGAACATGTCCAAATACCAGCTGAACATCTCCGGCGACGAGCTGATGGAACGCTTTGTCCGGGGCGACAGCTCCCGCAACACCGAGGGCAGCGGCCTGGGCCTGTCTATCGCCCGCAGCCTTGCCCAGCTCCAGGGCGCACAGCTGGACCTTGTGGTGGATGGCGACTTGTTCAAGGTCACCGTGACCTTCGACGCGGTATAAGATTTCCTTTGTAGGGGCGGCCCTGTGTGGCCGCCCTTTTTCGTTTGCTTGTGCGGAGAAAAATGATAAAATTGCTGTAAGATTTCCGCTTTTGCTGCGTCCAAGAAGCGTAAGGAGGTGAAGATGTGACCGACAGGGAGTTTGAAGCGCTGTACAGGGAGTATTTCGACCCGGTCTACCGCTACGCCCTGGGCCTTACCCGGGATGTGCACGCGGCGGAGGAGCTGACCCAGGAGACCTTTTTCAAGGCCATGCAGTCCATCGACGGCTTTCGCGGGGACTGCCGGGTGCAGACCTGGCTGTGCAGTATTGCGAAGAACAAATTCCTCTCCCAGCAGCGGCAAAAGAAGCCGGAGCCGCTGGATGAACTGCCCGAGACCCAGGACCCCGGCGAAGGCCCGGAGAGTGCCGTTTTGCGTAAGGACGAGAGTATGCGGCTCCACCGTCTGCTCCATGCGCTGCCGGAGCCCTATAAAGAGGTCTTTTCCCTGCGGGTTTTCGGCCAGCTCAGCTTCCGGCAGATCGGCCAGCTTTTCGGCAAGACGGAAAACTGGGCCTGCGTCACATTTCACCGGGCGCGGGCAAAAATCAAAGCAAATAGAAAGGCGGAAGAAGAATGAACAATATCCCCTGCGGCGTAATCCGGGATCTGCTGCCGCTGTATACCGAGGAGCTGTGCAGCGAGGAATCCAGAGCGCTGGTGGAGAACCACCTGAAGAACTGCCCCGACTGCCGGAGCGTGAAGGAGGGCATGAAAAAAACAGAGCCGCTGCCTGTGGACAGCGGCGAGAGCCTGAAAAAAGTGAAAAAGGAACTGCGAAACCGAAGGGGGCGCGTGGCGGCTATGGCGGCGCTGCTGGTGTTTGTGCTGCTGGTGACAGCCTTTTCCTGGTACAGCAAGCCCGAATACTACCCCTATTCTGAAAACCTGCTCAGCGTCAGGGAACTTGGGGATAAGATCGAGATCAGCTTTACCGGCGTTGCCCGGGCCAGTCTGGAGACAAGAGAGGACCCAGAGGGGGGAACCATGGCCATTCTCTATGCCTGGACCTCGCCCATGGACCGGCGCAGTAAGATCGACACCATGACCATTCCCAAAGTGGACGCCCTGTATTACTGCTGGGAGGCCAAAGGGGAGAACACGGTGCTGCTTGCGGGGGAGACGGACGCTGCCGGTATGGTTGTGCTGCCCCGGCTGGTGCTGGGCTATTATGTGCTTCTGGCTCTTGGACTGGGCATGGTCTCCGGGGTACTGTGGCTCCTGTTCCGGAAGGAAAAGGCGGGGGCCGTGTTCCGGCAGATCTTTTTTGCCCCGGTATCCTATCTCACCGGCCATGTGCTGATTATGGGCTTTAAGACCCTCAGCTTTGACGCCGGGCGGGACTTTATGTTTATCCTGGCGGCGGCCGGCGGCGTCTATGCCGTGCTCACACTGCTGCGCCGGGAGCTGAGGCAGCGAAAATTGGACAGAGCATAAAAAAGGCAGGGCTGACAAATTCAGCCCTGCTCAAGGCGTCGACAAAGTTCGACGCCT
>JALFOM010000156.1 GCA_022782265.1 Clostridiales bacterium
CAAATTTCACAAATCCCGCAAGGGATTTATTTCACTGAAAAGAAACAACCTTTGTCCGGTAGACAAAGATTGTTTCTTTTCTGGTGCGCCTGAAGGGACTCGAACCCACACGTCTCCCGACACGAGAACCTAAATCTCGCATGTCTACCAATTCCATCACAGGCGCTCATTCTTTTGACCCTCTGATTTTTACACGGTGAGGGAACCGGGGCGGGGCATATCGCCTGATCCGCATTGCTCCGATTTTTACACGGAGGAGCACCCGGGGCGGAGCGCAGAGCAGCGCTTGATCCGCGTTAAGAAAAAGCCTATTGCTTTCGCAATAGGCTTTTTTGGAGCGGGCAACGAGGCTCGAACTCGCTACCTCCACCTTGGCAAGGTGGCGCTCTACCGGATGAGCTATGCCCGCATCAGCAACGGTGTTATCTTACCACAAATTGCTGATTTGTCAAGTATAAATTTACGCCAGATCCCAATAAGTCAAAACACCGCTGCAGGCCGGGTAGGAAGCGGTATCCCAGCGGTAGCTGTTCCACATATCCTCGTCCCGCAGTAGGAAGCCCTGGCCCACTTCGCCGCTTATGGCGGCACTGACATCCACATGGTAGTACTCACCGTCGATCTGCACGATATTCCAGCAGTGGTCCTGCCAGTGCAGCTGGCCGTACACAATGCGGCATTCAATGCCCAGCTGGTGGCACATCTCCACATAGGCCAGGGCCACGCCCTCGCTGTCGGCACTGCCACGGATCAGGGCGGAGTAGGCGGAGTTCTCGCCGTGGTTCCCGGAAAGCTCGCAGTTTTCCGCCAGATAGCTGTAAGCGGCCAGAGCCTCGTGGGCCTGGTCCATATCGAAAGCCCCGGTGTTGCTGCGCACATCCAGATTTTTCAGCTGGGACTTGCAGCGGATCAGCTCGTCCTCCGTCATGCCGTAATCCAGGTTAATCTCATACAGGCGCTGCATGGAGCCGCCGCTGTAGAGATACACATCGGTTTTCGGCTCCCGGACAGAGCAGACCGGGTTGCTGCGGTACACGTCCGTCACCAACTGGGCCATCTTGTCCCGGGAATAGGTGCTGGCATTGATAAACAGGACGAGGCAGGTCCGGTTATTCTCCATGGCCTCTTTCAGAATCTCCTCCACGCCGATGGCATAGGGAAGCTGGATAATCTCCGAAACCGGAAGAGCGGAGTCCGCGTAGTCTATGCTGATGTCGGCCTCATAATAGGTAACGATCTTGGAGATCTCATAGGAGATATTGACCACACAGTAGGCGCACAGGGCGTTCTGACTGCGCAGCTGCCAGCAGGCCTCCTCAATATCCTTCACGGCGTCGCCGTCATAATTGACGTCAAAGGCCAGACTGCCGCCCTCCGCGCCGCTATACACCATTTCGGTTATGGCCTTTTTCAGGGCAGTGAAGTTCCGTACCGTCACCTTTTCGGCCTCGGAGACCTTCTCCTGCACCGGCGGCTCATAGTCCTGGATATCCACAACTTCCTTTTCAAACATGCTGCCGCAGCCGCACAGGGGCAAAAGCAGTGCGGCAGAGAGAATGGCGGCGGTAAGGCGTTTCAGCATTATTTTACCTCGGAAATATTCTCAAAGCCGTTTCCGAACACGTTCTTTGCGTCTGTGACGATGAAGAAGGCCCGCTCGTCCACGATGCGGATCAGCTTTCTCAGCTCGGCGATCTGGGTGCGCTTGATAACGCACATAATGACCTGCTTTTTCTGGTGGGAATAGGCCCCTTCGCCGTTAAGTATGGTGACGCCCCGGTGCATATGGCCGGAGATGATGTCGTCGATCAGCTCCTGGCTTTTCTCGCTGATAACGTAGCAGATGCAGGAGTTGTCGATGCCGTAGAGCACCAGGTCGATCACTTTGCTGACCACAAACATGGCGACCACGGAATACATGGCGCTCTCGTATTTATTGAGGATCACGGCATAGGCCGCCACGATCACCGCGTCGATAATGAGGATCAGGGTGCCGAAATTGATATGGGGGTTCTGCCGGCGCAGGAATTTCGCCACAATGTCCACGCCGCCGGTGGTTGCGCCCACAAAATAGACCACACCCAGGCCGAAGCCCTTGATGACGCCGCCGATGATGCTGGCCAGCATGGGGTCATTGGTGAGGGATATGCCGGTCAGGGCAAAAAGGTCCACGAAGGCTGAGGACAGAGCCATGCCCACCAGGGAGCCGATCAGAAAATCCAGGCCGAAATAGCGCCAGGCCACGGCGAAAAGCGGGATATTCATGATGATGGTCATCACACCAACCGGCCACTGGGTGAAATGGTTGATAATCATGGAGATACCCACGATGCCGCCGGACACGATGGAGTTGGGGAACATGAAAAACTGGAAGCCAACCGCGCAAATGGCGGAGCCGACAACGATGGTCAGATACTTAAGCAGTCTTTTCAGGACAAGGTTCTTTTCTGTCTGTTTAGTAATGCTTTCCATATATTTTTTCCTCAATTATTCTTCGATCAGTGACATCTGCTGCTCCTCCCGGTCCTCCGGGCGCAGCAGCGCCCCGGCAGCGGGCAGGGAGCGGACGCGATAGCGCGGCACATTTTTGATCTGCGTCTCCTCAAGGAGCTTTGCCCGGTCCAGCGTGCGCCTGGCCTTGAGGGACATGACCGCCACGCCCTGGGCGCTGCGGCTGGTTTTGGGCTGGAGAAGGGAGCTGTTGAACACAAGGGCCCTGTCGTCGCTGGAAAAGCAGCACAGGTCCGTCTCCCCGGTCAGCTTGATGACCGAACACAGGGGGCTCTTGTCCGAATAGGCGTTGACCAGCTTCTTCCGGTTGGTCTTGGTCTCATAGGCGGACAGCTCCACCCGGGCGGCCTTGCCGTTTTCAAAGAAGAAGAGCAGATGGGCCTTGTAGTCCCCCGGATCGATCATGGTGATGATGTTCTCCCCCTCGTCCATCTGGAGTCTGGAGGGCAGGTAGACGCCCAGCACGGAGGCTTTTACATCCTCAAAATCGGACACTCTGGCCTTATACATCTGCTGTCTGTCGGTCAGGAAGAGCAGCTCGCCCCGGTTGGTGGATTCAAAGCTGATGTTCAGCCGGTCCCCGTCCTTGTATTTCTGCTCCCCGCTCATGCGCAGGGACTGGGCGGTAATTTTCTTGAAATAGCCCTCTTTGGACAAAAACAGGGTCACGGGGTAGTCCTCGACCTGCTGCTCCTCGTCAAACGCCTGAATCTCGTCGGCATACACGATAGTGGACTTTCTGGGCGTGACGTACTTTTTGTTGATCTGCTTCAGCTCGTCGATGATGATGCCCTTGATCTTCCGGCGGCTGTTCAGGATACTCTCCAGCTCCTCGATATCCTTTTCCAATGCCTCGGTCTCGGCGGTGCGTTTGAGGATATACTCCCGGTTGATGTTTCTGAGCTTGATCTCCGCCACAAACTCCGCCTGAATCTGGTCGATGCCGAAGCCCATCATCAGGTTGGGCACCACCTCAGACTCCAGCTCCGTGCCCCGGATGATCTCGATAGCCTTGTCGATATCCAGCAGGATACGGCCCAGGCCCTGCAGCAGGTGCAGCTTTTCCCGCTTCTTTTCCAGCTCGTGATAGACCCGGCGGCGTATGCTCTCCATGCGCCAGGCGGTCCACTCGTCCAGAATCTCCCGCACGCCCATGACCCTGGGGTTTCCGGCGATGAGGATATTGAAATTGCAGGGGAAGGCGTCCTGAAGGGTGGTCATTTTGAACAGCTTCTGCATCAGCTTTTCCGGGTCCACTCCCCTTTTCAGGTCGATGGCCAGGCGCAGGCCGCCCAGGTCCGTCTCGTCCCGCATGTCGTTGATCTCCCGGATCTTTCCCGCCTTAATCAGCTCCGCCACCTTGTCGATGATGGCCTCGGAGGTGGTGGTGTAGGGGATCTGGAAAATTTCGATGATATTTTCCTTTTGCAGGTGGCGCCATCTGGCCCGGACCTTGAAGCTGCCCCGGCCGGTGTTGTAGATGCTCTCCATCTCCGCCCGGTCGTAGATGATCTCGCCGCCGGTGGGAAAATCCGGGGCAGGCAGGGTGGAAAACAGGTCGTGCTCCGGGTCCCGGAGATAATTAATCGTAGTCTCGCAGACCTCGTTGAGATTGAAGCCGCAGATCATGCTGGCCATGCCCACGGCGATGCCGGAGTTTGCGGAGACCAGCACATTGGGGAAAGCGGTGGGCAGCAGGGTGGGCTCCATCATGCTGCCGTCATAGTTATCCACAAAGTCCACGGTGTCCTTGTCGATATCCCGGAAGACCTCCGCGCAGATGGCGGAGAGCTTGGCCTCGGTATAACGGGAGGCGGCGTAGGACATGTCACGGGAATAGACCTTGCCGAAGTTGCCCTTGGAGTCTACAAAGGGAGTAAGCAGGGCCTCATACCCGGCGGAGAGACGCACCATGGTCTCATAAATGGCGGCGTCGCCGTGGGGATTGAGCTTCATGGTCTGGCCCACGATGTTGGCGCTCTTGGTGCGCGCCCCGCTCAGAAGGCCCATTTTGAACATGGTATACAGGAGCTTCCGGTGGGAGGGCTTGAAGCCGTCGATCTCCGGAATGGCACGGGAGACGATGACG
>JALFOM010000042.1 GCA_022782265.1 Clostridiales bacterium
CAGGAGTTCGAGCTGGAGGTTCTGGATTCCATGGACTATAACGGCGAGAGCTACGTGGCCTTTCTCCCCGCCAATATGGACGAGAACGACCCGGACTACGGCATCATTATCCTGCGTTCCGTTCTGGACGAAAACGGCGACGAGCTGTTTGAATCCATCGACGATGACGATCAGCTCCAGGATGTGTACGAGCACTTCATGGTGCTGCTCTTCGACGACGAGGAAGAGGACGGACAATAAGGAATATGTCCGCGCCCCCGGGGCATAAAATTAAGCAGGTCCCGGAGCGGAAACGAAAAAGAAAAAAAGTTCCTGCTGTGTGCGTGTAGTCTCTTTCAGACTTGCGGCCCATTAAACCCACATCTCTAATAAGGGATGCCGATTTGAATCTGCGGATTGCAGGCCTCCCGGCTTCGGCCGGACGTTGGAAGCAGCGAAACAGAACTTAGGCGACCCACCTGCCCTATCGTGCAGGTTATAATTGGGCCGGCACGGCATTTGCGGGGCACTCCCTCAGGTTTATCCTGGGGGAGTTTTTTTGGCCGCTCTGCCTTGCTGAAAATTTAATGCAGTTTTTTGAAGAACAGTATTGAAAAAAGAACGCAAATCTGCTATAGTTGGCACATATACCAGAGTAAATAGCGAGGATGATGAAATGGCAATTCGAAGCGACGGACTTCGGACAAAAAAGCGGATTTTGCAGAGCTGTGTCCGGCTCTTTCTGGAAAACGGATACCATCAGACCACCATGCAGCAGATCATGAAGGAAGCGCAGGTCTCTGCCAGCAGCATTCAGAATCTTTTCCACAGCAAGGACGGCATTTTGCTGGAGCTGGTGGAATTCATGTTTGAAAACCAGTTCGGCATGGCCAGAAGCGTTGCGGGGGCCGCGCTGCCTCCGGTGTATGTCTACGCGGCGGAAACCGCGCTGCAGATCACGCTGACGGAGCTGAATGAAAATCTGCGGGAGATCTATCTGGAGGTCTACACCCAGGAGCGTCTGCTGGCCTACATCCAGCGCGCCACGGCCAGGGAGCTGTATCAGATCTTCGGCCCCTATCAGCCCGAACTGACGGAGCAGGATTTTGTTGAGCTGGAATATGGCACGTCGGGGCTGATGCGCGGGTACATGGCCAGTCCCTGCACGGCGGAATTCACGCTGGAGCGGAAGCTGGAGAAATTCCTGACCCTGGCCCTGCGGGGCTTCCGGGTGCCGGAGGACGAGGTGCAGCAGGTGCTTCGCTTCCTCGCGGGGCAGGATCTGCGCGGCATCGCGCAGTCGGTGATGGAGGAGCTGTTCCGGCAGCTTGCCATGCGCTATGAATTTTCTCTGGACGGCCTGCTGCCGCCGGAAAAATAAAGTTGACAAAGGAAAAGCAAGTCCCCCGTGCAGCCGCGGGGGGAGAAAGAGAGGAAACACAATGAAAAAACGAATTTTGAGTATTCTGCTGTGCCTGTGCATGGTGCTGATGCTCTGCCCGGTGACGGCCTTTGCGGCTGACTACTACACGATCACGCTGAATTTCAAGTACGGCACGTACCTCTATGCGGGCGATGAACCGAGCCCCTATGTGTTCAGCGTTAAGCCTAACCAAGGCTTCCGCCTCGACTACGTCGAGAACTGCGCGCCCTACGAATTCGTGGGCTGGAAGGAGAGCGTCTCCGGGACAGTCTATGAGCCCTATTACCCCTTCGAGACTCCTGTGACCAGCAACCTGACCTTTGACGCCGTCTATCAGGTGCAGGGCAGCCTCGCCATCACGGTCGACGGCTTCGAGGTGGGCAATACGCCGGCCGACTGCACCTACAGCTTCGAATCCACGATCCCGGGTGTCACCTTCAGCGAAAACGATATTATGGCTATTGTTCCCTGGGAAAAATACGTTTCTAATGGAGAGAGCTATGCGTGGACTCCCGTGTATAGAACCGAAGTGTTTGAGGGCGGCACGCGCTATCGCTTTAATACCGGTCTGAACAACAAGGGGCTGGAGCTGGTGCCGGCCGTCACCGTGAACGGCAAAACACCGGGGCATTGCGCGTTACTAACCTTCAACGGCGAGCCTTATGCGCTCGGGATAATCTGTGACCTCGGCCATCCGCCGATGCCGCCGCTCACCATCGACGGCCCGGATGTGGTCTGCGCGCAGCAGGACTACGAATTCACCGTCACGCCGCCGACCGGCGTGTCCCTCGAGGAATCGTTCGGGTATGACACCGGCCTCAGCGACAGCGGCGTGGGTCTGACGATCGACGAAGACGGCGTGGGACACGGCGTGGTGTCTGCGGAATGGTACGATCTGCAGACGAACCGCTTCACACTGACCGCACGCGGAACAGATCCGTACGGTGATCCCGTGCCCGGAACCAAGACCGTTCAGGTCTCGCCGGAGCACATCTTCGTGGACGGCGTCTGCGGCTGCGGCGCGGTGCAGCAGTACACCGTCACCTATGACGGCGGCGAGGGCAGCGATCCGGTGACGGATGTCAAGACCCACGGCAAGGATCTCACCCTGCGCGGCGAGACCTTCACCTTGGACGGCTTCGTCCAGACCGGCTGGGTAGACAAGGAGGGCGCAGTCTACAAGCTCGGCGCCACATATACCGAGGATCAGGACGTCACGCTCTACCCCGTCTTTGAAAAGCTCATCACCCTGACCGTCCCCTACACCACCACGGTGGAGTTGAGTGACGTTGGCGTACCCGGTGAGAAGACCTTTACGCTGGCGCTCATCGGCGACAGCGCATCCGATAAGGATAAATCGAATGTGACCATCACCGGCTCCGTCACCACCAACGGCAAGGGCAGCTATAACGGCACGCTGACCTTTACCGGCACCGAGCGGACGCTCTGGGTCATGCTCTCCGAGGGCGCGTTCGTGCGGCAGGTGAACGCCGGCGCGGACGGCTGGACGGTGGACGATACGGTCTGGGGCGTGCTGATGGAGGAGATCCCCGTCGCGTACGCAATGGGCGATGATGCGACTGCATCGGGATATACCGTGTATGTCGTGCCCGCGTCCATCGACGGCAATGGGTACTATTACATCGACTGGGAGAACCTGCAGGCGGCGGATATGAGCTTTACCAACACCTACACCGCCCATGTCTATGAGCTGAAGCACGACGCCACACACCACTGGGACGAGTGCCAGTGCAAGGATGTGCAGAACAAGGAACTCCATAAATACGGCGACTGGAAGGTGACCAAGGAAGCAACCCAGACGGCCAAGGGCGAAAAGGAACACACCTGCACCGTCTGCGGCTACACCGAGAAGGCCGAAATCCCCATGCGGACAAACGTGCCGACCGGCGATGACAGCAGCTTCGCCCTGTGGGCGGCCCTGTTCACCCTGTCTGCCGCCGCAGTGACCGCCACGGCCACCATGGGCAAACGGAAAAAGGCCGGAAAGTAAAGCAGAATGAAAAACAATAAGGAAATGTGTATCCCGAAAGGAGTATACATTTCCTTGTTTTTTTGTTCTGGGAAAAGGACCGTCGGGGACGCCGGCCCCTACAAGCTTCGCCCGCACCAAAGCCTCCCCCTGAGGGGGCACCTTTTTGCCGCGCCCCTCAAGCCTCCCCCTGAGGGGGAGGTGCCGAACGGAGTGAGGCAGTAGGGGGGCTTACCGGAATCAGAGACAGCGGTGGTGCCCCCCTCAGTCTCGCTTTGCTCGACAGCTCCCCCTGATGGGGAGCCTTTGTACCGCGCCCCTCAAGCCGCCCCTGCAAGATTACCGGCATACAGGGAAGACAGCCAACAAAAAGAGGCCTGTCACAAATGACAGGCCTCTTTCGGTGTTCTTTATTCTTCGGTCTTGTCGTCGGCGGGGGCCTCGTTGGTGCCGTCGCTCTCGGTGGCGTCCACCACTTCGTCGAACGCGCAGACCTCTACCTCGATGTCCTTCGCGGCGGCCTGGGCCTCAAACTCGGCCTTCAAGGCGTTGATTTCTTCTTCCTTGGCAAGGATGCCGGCGCTGATCTCCTGCACCTGGTTAAACAGGGGGGCGAAGAAGCCCTCGGGCGCGTCCTTGGCCTGGTCGTAATAGAGCTTGCCGATCTCGGTGTACACCCGCTTCAGCTCCTCGCTCTCGCCGTTCATCTCCAGAGTGAGTTTGGCAATGCGGGAATAGGCCTTGGCGCGGCTGGCGCCCTTGTCGTAAATCTCTTTGACGGAGCCGGTCTCGGCGGCCTCTTTCACCTTGCAGCAGAAGTTCTGCACGGTGTCAGACGCGGCCACTTCCTTGACCTTCCCGGCGATGTTGCTCAGGGTGCCTTTGATGATGTCCTTGTAATCTGCCATTTTACTTATCCTCCTTAGCACATGTGCTTTCTGGCTCTTCCTTTGCCGCCTCCGCTGCCCGGACCCGGTTTACATACAGCTTTTCCGGCGGGTGGGGTCTGCGGCTCTGGCATATCAATAGAATGAGTGATATCAAAACAAGCACGATGGAAAGTGCCTGTGATACGCGTATGTTGGTGCTGCCGATATACAGGCTGTCGGTGCGCAGGCCCTCGATCCAGGCACGGCCCAGGCCGTACCAGAAAAAGTAGATCAGCGTGCACTGACCGTCGTACTTCCGATGGCCCTTTTTCGTCCAGACGATGAGGAAAATCAGCCCCGCCAGGTTCCACAGGCTCTCATACAGGAAGGTGGGGTGGACGAAGATGGTGCTGCCGTCCGGCGCGGTCAGGCCCATGCGGCAGAAGATCTCTGTCTCCGCGCCGAAGGCCTCCCGGTTCATAAAGTTGCCCCAGCGGCCCAGAATCTGCCCGATGAGCAGCCCGAACACCGCCAGATCCAGCATGGCGGGGATGGGAATCTTCTTGTGGCGGCTGACGCCGATGATGACGATGACGCCCACGATAATGCCGCCGTAGATGGCAAGCCCCCCGTCCCGGATGGCGAAAATCTCCCCCGGATCGGCCAGATAGTGTTCCAGGTTGAAGAGCACATAGTAGAGCCGGGCCCCGATGATGCAGCAGGGGATGATCCACAGCATCAGGTCAAAAAAGTCGTCGGACTTGATGCCGAAATCTTTGGCATTGCGGGAGCAGTAGACCATGGCCAGAATGAAGCCCAGGGCGATGATGACCCCGTAATAGTATATGTTCAGGCCGAAAAGGCTGAAACTGCTGGGCGGGTTGAAGCTGAAGCTGCCCAGCATGGGGAAGCTGATGGCGGAATCGCGCTGAATGGTTTGTACAAGAAAAAGAATCATGGTTTCAGGTCCTCTTGGGGGTGATGATGGTTATGGCAAGACGTTCGCTTGACAGTGTCTCGCGGACAAACTGCTCGCACTCGTCCTTTGTCACCTGACCCAGCAGGGAGATGGCGTCAAAGGCGCAGTAGCCGCTGAAGAGACCCGTGACGGTGGAGACGCAGACGCTTTCAAAGTCCTCCAGTCCTCGGAGCCTTGCGCCCAGGGAGGCCCGCTTGGAGCGGCGGAAAAGCTCCGCATCAAAGCCCTTTTCCGAAACCCTTGCCGCTTCGGCTTTCAGCTCGTCCAGCACCTTTTCCGGCTCCCTGCTCTCTCCACCGATGATGACGGTGGCGGTGCCGGCGGTAAAGTCCGCCTCATAATCAAAGTCATGGCTGATCAGGCCCTGGGAATAGAGCCTGGCGTAGAAGGGAGAGGAGGCGCCCACCAGCATACGCAGAGCCAGCTGAGACACCAGCCGCTGACGCAGCAGCGCCTTGCCCTCCTCAGCGGGGCGGAATTTGGCCCCGATCAGAAACTGGGGGGCGGAGACCGCCATCTCCCGGCTGCGGAAGTGCTCCAGCGGCAAAAGCCCCTCTTCCGGGCCAAAGTCCGCCCTGGGCACAGGGCTGAGGGTCTTGGGCAGCTCTTCCTCCGCAATGGCCAGCACCCGCTCCGGGTCGATATCCCCCTCCACACAGAGCACCATGTTGCTGGGGGCGTAAAACACCCGGTGGCAGTCGTACAGGGTCTTGTCCGTGATCTCCGCAATGCTCTCCACCGTCCCGGCCACCCGGTCCCGAATGGGGTGGTGGTCATAGAGCATGGTGAGCAGATCGTAGTAAATGCTGACGCCCGGGTCGTCCTCACCCATGCGGATCTCCTGGGCGATGATGCCCTGCTCCTTCTGTACCGTCTCCGCCGTGAAATAGGGGGTGGAGACAAAGTGCAGCAGCATACGCAGGTTTTCCTCAAAGCCCTCGGTACACTCAAAATAATAGCAGGTGACGCCGCTGGAGGTGAAGGCGTTGGGGTCGGCCCCGTTGGCGGAGAGAATGCTCAGGGCGTTTTCCCCGTCGGGCAGGTCGAACATCTTGTGCTCCAGAAAATGAGCCACGCCCGCCGGGGTGTCCAGGGTCTGCCCGTCCACGGTGAAGCGGCGGTGGGCGCCGCCGTAATTGGTGGCAAAGACGGCATAGGCCGTGCTGAAGCCGGGCTTGGGGATCACCCGCAGGCGCAGGCCATTGGCCAATGTGGCGGAATACATGCTCTCGCCGATATCGTCGTATTTATTCAGCTGCATCTTCATCCTCCTCCGCCTGACCGCTGCCCTTCAAAAAGTAGATCATGTCGCACGCAAGGCTGTTTGCTATGCGCATAACATCCTCTTTTGTCACGTCCTCCACCAGCTCCGCCAGCTCCATGGGGCCGTATTCCAGCCCCTCCAGCGCCCTCGTCAGGTAGAAGCCCTCCAGCTCGCCCTGGCTGTCCGTATAGGCCCGCAGGTCAGAGGCCACGCAGGACTTGGCGGAATTTAATTCCTCGTCGCTGATGTCGCCCTGCCTGATGGCGTCCAGCTGCCGGAAGATTTCGTCCCGGGCCACTTCAAATTTGTCAAATTCTATGCCCGAGGCCACCAGCAGCAGGCCCTTCTGCAAACTCACCATGGAGCTTGCGTAATAGCACAGCTGCAGGCGCTCCCGCACGTTCATAAAGAGCTTGGAGGTGGTGCCGCCGCCAAACACGCAGTTGAACACGAGGATGGGGGCAGGCTCCGCCTCCTCCATGCACTCGCCCAGACGGTAGCCGATGACCAGCTTGCCCTGGGTCACGTCCAGCTCCTCGGTGACGGCGCGGGGCTTTTCCTCCAGCGCGTTCATGCGCACATCGGTGCCGATGTCGTAATCAATCTCCCCCCGGGGCAGGGCGGAGAGCACGTCCCGCAGGCAGGAGACCAGCTCCTTTTTCGAACTGCGGCCGCAGTAGAAAATCTCGATGGGGCTTGTCTGCAGCAGACTGCGGTACTGGCGGGTCAGCTTTTTGTAGTTGATGTTCTCCGCCTCCGCCTCGCTGCCGAAGCGGCCCACGGCGAAATCCTCATAGCAGCACATCTCCTCAATGCAGCGGGTGACGGCGTAGCTGCGCTTGTCGTTGATGCGGCTGCGGATGATGTCCAGCAGCTTTTCCTTCTCACTGTCCACATACTGGGGCAGCAGCAGACCGCCCCGGGTGGCGGGGGAGAGCAGAAGCCTGCCCAGCAGGTCACAGGCGGGGCGGAGCACATTCTCCTTCCCCGGCAGGAAATCCCCCTCCGGGATGCTGGCGAAAAAGCCCACGCACTGGATCTCTCCAATGCGGCGGACCACCGGCTCAATGGCCGTGCCGTACAGCTCGTCCAGCCGGGCGGAGATTTTCTCCATATCCTCATAGCCGGTGGCGCCCCGGCGCAGAACGAAGGGAATGAGGGCGTTCATGGAGGCCGTTTCCCGGCTGAGCTGACTGAGCAGATTCAGGCTGAGACAGGCGGATTTGAACTTGTCTGTTCGCAGATGGCTCAGCCATACGCCGGGCATGATCTCTGTCCTTGTTATCTCCATGGGGCACCTCCGTATAACGCATTTTCTTTTAATACCTTATTATATCACGCTTTTTTTCTTTTGGGTAGCCCTATCCGATGCTCCCGCCGGAATATTTCTCCCCGTCCACGGTGATCTTTTCGCCTTTTACCTCTATGCGGTGGCTCTTGCCGGAAAGGTCTGTCCAATCGGCGGTGTAGCCCTCCAGCGCGGCAGGCAGGGAGGGACTGACATACAGCTTTCCGTTTTGAAGCCGTAAGCCCAACAGCTCCTCCGTCACCGCCCGGAAAAACCAGCCGGCGGAGCCGGTGTACCAGGTCCAGCCCGCCTCGCCCTCGTGGCCGGAGGCGGCGTACACGTCCGCCGCCAGCACAAAGGGCTCGCCGCCGTAGCTTTGCAGCCGGTGATTTTCCGGCAGCAGCAGGTTCAGAATCTCGTAGCCCGCGTCCGGGCGGCCCCGGCGGAAGCAGGCCATGGCCAGCCAGACGGCCCCGTGGGTGTACTGCCCGCCGTTTTCCCGGAAGCCCTCGCCGTAGCTGGAGATATAGCCCAGATAGGGCTCATCCGGGGAATAGGGCGGGTCAAACAGCTTCACCAGCCGGTGTTCCCGATCAACAAGTTTACATAATGCATTTTCCAACGCGGCGTCCGCGTGGGTCTTGTCGCTGCTGGGGCACAGGGCGGCCCAGCTCTGGGCGATGGAGTCGATGCGCTCATCGCCGCCCAGGGCCTCCCCGCCTTCCAGCCGTCCCCGCATATACCAGCGGCCGTTGAAGCTGTTTTCCGCGGCGCCGGCAAGCTGGCGGGAGAGCTTTTCATAGCGCTCCGCCCCGGGGCGGCCCAGGCGGCTGAGAAGCTGCGCAAACATGTCCGCGCAGCAGGAGAAGAACCAGCCCAGCCACACGCTCTCACCCTCCACCGCGTCCAGGCCGTCATTCCAGTCGCCGCTGCCGAACCAGGGCAGGCCGTTGGGCCCAAAGCCCCGGGCGGCGCAGCGCTCCAGCGCGGCCTTGGCGTGGTCCAGTACAGAGGCGCGCATATGGGAAAGCTCCGGCCGCTCGTAGCGGTCCCGCTCCACGGCAGTGAGGGTAGGCGAGTTTACATAACTTTCTTCTTCGGCGCAGATGGCCTCGTCTCCGGTGGCCTCCACATACCTGCACAGCGCCCAGGTCAGCCACAGCAGGTCATCGGAGCAGCGGGTGCGCACGCCCTTGTCGCCCTCCGGGTGGGGGTGCCACCAGTGCATCACGTCCCCCTCCACATACTGGTGGCGGCAGCAGTCCAGAATCTGCTCCCGGGCGTAATGGGGGTCAATAAGCAGCATGTTCACGCTGTCCTGAAGCTGATCCCGAAAGCCGATGGCCCCGCCGCTCTGATACAGGCTGCACCGGCCCTGAATCCGGCAGGCGATGGTCTGATAGGCGGCCCAGCCGTTCATATAGGCGTCCAGCGCCCGGTTAACCGTGCGGATCTCCAGCCGGTCCAGCAGAGCGGCCCAGCGGGAGGCGGTGGAGGACAGGGCGGCCAGCGCCAGACTGGGGCGGCAAAGCTCGCGGATCTCCGCCTCGCTGCAGCAGCCGCAGGCCAGAACGGTGATGTGGCGGCAGGTGCAGCGCAGCAGCATGGCGGCGGGGGCAAAATCCCATTTGATGAGAGCGGGAGAGGAGCTGACCGCCCGAAATTCCACGCCGGGCAGGTAGGCCTCCGGGTTCTCCGCCCGGAATATGCCGTCCTCTGCGCCGCAGCGCACGCTGCTGCCGTCAGCTGAGCCCAGCACGAGGGACAAGGACCAGCCCAGCTCCAGATCGTCGGCCCCCTCCACCATGAACACCCGGGCGTCAATGCCGCCGGGGATGAAGACGCTGGTTTTGATGAGCGCGCCGCCGATCTCCTTTTCCCAGACGGCCAGGCCGGGGGAAAAGCTGACATGGCAGGGATAGCCGTCGTTGGCGGCAAAAAGGCTGACAGGCCCCTTCTCCGTCTCCAGCCACAATCTCTCGCTGCCGGAGATGTCCTCGGGCAGGAGAGGGGGCGGATTGATCCGCATCTCCCGGGCGTTTTCCAGCCACATGCAGCCGCTGCCGCAGTCGGAAGCGATATAGCCGTAGCGGCCGTTGGTCAGGATGAGCTGCCAGGGGCGGAAGGGGAGACTCTGGTTTACATAAAACTCAAAGGCCCGGCCCGCGTGCCGGTGCTGGGGGATGCTGCCGGGGGACCGGGGCGCGCCGAAAACGGGCGAGGGCGGCCCGGGCAGGACTTCCCGCTCCCGGCCCACCGCCCAGGCGGCCCGGCTCTCGATCAGCGCCTTTGCGCTCATGGGGGCAAAGTGCACCCCGCCGGGGCTGTCGATCAGGGCTTCAAGGGAGAAGCGGGAGAGGATCTGGCTGACCCGGCGGAAGAAGGGCCGCTGGTACTCGCCCTGCTCGTCGCTGAGATAGACCAGGTCCGCGTTGAGCCCGCAGCTTTTCAACAGACAGAAGCGCAGCAGCAGGCCCTCCGCCTCTTTCGCGCCGCTGTCGCAGCAGAGAATGGGCAGGTCGCCGGAGATGCCAAAGGCCCACAGCTCCCGGGCGGGAGCGGCCTCATGCAGCCGGGGCTTTGCCAGCTCCGGAAGCATGTCCATGGCCGCGCCGATCTCCCCGGCGCTGAGTCCCAGCAGCGTGGCGGAAGCGCCCAGCATACCGCCGCAGTCCAGCTCGGAGGCGGCCAGTATCCGCTCCGCCCCTTCCTCGGCCTCCTTTTGGGAGAAGCCGGCGCAGAGGGCAAAGCGCAGTGCGGCAGTCTCTCCTGCGCGCAGGTGAAGGTCCAGCCGGGCTTTGACCAGGGGCTCCGAGAGCCAGCCCAGACCGCCCTTCTTGTCGGCGGAAAAGCGGGCCTCACCGCTGCAGGCAAGGCAGAGCCAAAGCTCTCCCGCGCCGCCGCGGCGTACCCGGCGCAGCAGCAGCCGGCGGCCCTCCGCCCGGGCAAATATCCCTAAGCGCCAGAAGGCGGTGTGGTTTACATAATCATTATAAGAGGCCAGCACCGGCACAAAGGATAATTCCAGGCAGACTTCTCTGTCCCGGTCGGACTTACATTGTACGGTGCGAAGCTCCCCGCAGTCGCCGGAGGCGGCAAAGACGGTGAGTCGGCCTTCCAGCCCCTCAAGGCTTCGCCGGAAGGCGCACTGATCCTCGGAAAAGGTCCAATGCTCCGTTTTCGCGGGGAAGAGCTTTTTCCCGTCCAGCCGCAGTTCCGGGGCCTGAAGGTAGATGATCCGGCCGGCCAGCTTTGCCTGTCCTCCGCCGTCGGAGCGGAGGAACAGCTCATAGGCCCCGTTGGAGAGCAGGCAGCAGCCCTCATCCTCAACCCCGCCCTGCTTCTGCCAACGGCCGGCCTCCGCCCGGTCCGGCTTTTCCGGCACCGGGGACAGATCCCGGCGGATGACGATGCCGTCCTCCGGCAGCCGTTCCTGGAGCAGGGCGGTGTGGGCGGCCATGGCCGGGTCGGAAAGGAAGCGGCGCTGTACGCAGCCCTCCTTCACCGCGTTCGCGGCGGCCAGGATACTCATGCCCGCGTGGTGGGCCATGGTGCAGCGCACCGGCTCCCCGCTATCGCTGCGGCAGCGGCCGGGGGTAAAATCCAGGGCCTCAATAAAGCCGTAGCGTCCCAGAGCGCCGAAGCGCTCCAGGCGGCGGAGATTTTTCACCGCGCTCTCCGGCTCGGCGCAGAGAGCCAGAAAGCTGCTGTAGGGCGAGACCACCATGTCCTCCTCCTGCCCCCGCTTCAGGGCCAGAGCGGGGCAGCCATGGGCCTTGTAGCGGTAGCTGAGAGAGCTGTCCAGAGAGAAAAAGGCGCTCTCGGAGATGCCCCAGGGCTTGCCGGCAAAGACCCGGCGCTTCTGGGCGTAGAGACAAAAGCGGCTGCTCTCGTACAGAAGACTGCCCCGATAGAGGGGCAGAAACAGCTCGGGCATCAGGTATTCAAACATGGTGCCCGTCCAGCTGGCAAGGCCCCGGTAGCCGTCCTTTTGCAGCTGGGCCCGGCTGAGCCGGCGCCAGTGCTTTTTCGGCACGTCCCCCTTGGCAATGGCGATATAGCTTGTCAGCATGGCCTCGCTCGCCATCAGGTCGTACCAGCCGCCGGCACCCCGTTCTTTGGAAGCGTCATAGCAGATATAGAAGAGACCCCGCCCCGCGTCGTACAAAGGCGAAAAGTCCATCTGCTCCAGAATGGAGCGCAGACGCTCCGCAAGCTCCCGCTGCCCCAGCTCCGCCATGGCGGCCTCTGCCACCAGCAGCCCCGCGTACAGATTGCCGCTGTCCACTGTGGAGACAAAGGCCGGGTGCAAAGGCAGCAGGGTGCGGGTGTCGTACCAGTTATAGTAGTGTCCCCGGCAGCGGGGCATCCGCAGAAGGGTTTCCGTCATGCGGCGGATATATTCCACGCACTCTTCGCTCTGGATCAGCTCCATGTCCATGGCCGCCACCGCCGAGGCGGCGGCAAGGCCGATGTTGGTGGGCGAAGTGCGGTGGGCCACCCCTACCGGGGGCTGCTCCTGGAAATTGTCCGGGGGCAGGTAGTTGTCCTCCTCTGTGGAAAAATCCCGGAAGTAGCGCCAGGTCTCCCCGGCGCGCAGGCGCAGGTATTCCCGGTCCGCCCGGCTCAGCGTATTCTCCCTGCGGGCGGGCAGGGCCAGAGCCGCCGTGGCCACAGGGGACAGCAGCCACATCAGCCCCGCCGATTTGCCGATAATGGCGGGAGACAGCAGCAGGCACAGCGCCCCCGCCAGCAGGGGAAACCACATGGCTTTGACATGGGCGGCGAGAGAGCCGCTGCGGCTGTCGCTCTGGGCGGCGGTCTCCCATTCCAGCAGCTTTTGCCCGGAAACCAGCATCCGCCACAGGGCGGTGACGGCGGCGGAGAGACAGACCCAGGCCTCAAAGGGCAGCAGCCAGAGCCGCATAAAGGTCTGAACGATGGCCCCGCCCACGCCGGTGAGCAGCCGGGTATAGCGGCGCAGGCGCACCGTCTCCCGCCGCTTGCGCCCGCCCTCGGCAAGGGAGATGAACAGGCGGCTCAAAAGAGCCAGCAGCGCCGCCCAGGCCGCCAGTCTCAGCCCGGCGGCGGGGAGGAAAAAGCCGGCAAGAATGGCGATGAAGGTAGCCGGGGCGATCAGACTGCGGCGCAGGCTGTCCAGCAGCCGCCAGCGGTCAATATCGCGCAGATCCCGGCCCCGTCCGAAGAGCCAGGGGGCGTTCTGCCAGTCGCCCCGGACCCAGCGGTGGAGCCGCCGGTAATAGGACAGGGGCTTTGCGGGGAAGTTGTCGGAAAACTCCGTGTCTCCCATAAACGCACCCCGGAGATAGGCCCCCTCCAGCGCATCGTGGGAGAGAATGCGGCCCTCGGGAAAGTGGGCCTCGGAGCAGTCCAGCAGCATCTTAGCGTCTAAAATGCCCTTGCCCGCAAAGCCGCCGCTGTCAAAGGCGTCCATATACAGCTCGCCGCAGAGAGCGCCGTAGGGGTCGCTGCCCCCGGCCCCCGCAAAGATCAGGGCAAAGTCGGTGGCGTTGGCGCTTTTCAGCCCTGTGCTGATGCGGGGGTGGATGACGGCGTGGCCCTCGGTCACCACATGGCGGCGCCGGTCCAGCCGGGGCGTGTTCAGGGGATGGAGCATGGCCCCGATCAGCTCCGACACCGCGCCGGGGTACATTTTCGTGTCGCTGTCCAGGGTGATGATATAGCGCACGCCTGCAAGGGCGTCCTTGTCGCCCGTCACCCGGAGAGCGGAGTCTTTGTCGCACAAAAGCTTTGCCAGATCCAGCAGCGCGCCCCGCTTTCGCTCATAGCCGGTGTAGCGCTCCCCGTCGAAGCGCCTTTCCCGGGTGAAGAGATAGAAGCCGCCGCCGTATTTGAAATTCAGCCCGTTCACGGCGCTGCGGGCGGCACGGAGGATCTTCTCATCCTCCTCTGTCTCCGGCGCGTTGGCGGCGGGCAGGTCCGCTAAAATGCCGAAACAGACGTTCTTCCCCGCACTGCGGTTGGCAAGGCGAAATTCCTCAAGGCTTTCCGCCAGCTTCCCGCCGCTGTCGGGGCTGGTCAGCAGGGCGGAGAGAACGCAGATACTGCGCCCCTCGGGGGGAACGCCCTTTTCCGTGTCCATTCTGGGCAGACGTTTCGGGGGGATAAGGTGCAGTAAGATCAGATCCAGCAGACTTTTCACCAGCTCCGACACCGGCAGCAGAAGCAGAACCGCGGCCCCGGGGCTGCCTACGGCGAAGGACAGCAGCAGACTTAAAAACAGGGTGAGGACGATATTCGCGGCAATGTAAAGCCCCGCGCCCCGGCGTTTTTTCGGCGGGAAGAGGGTAAAGCCCACATGCCGCCCCTCCTCTGCCGCCTGTTTGATCAGCTTCCGGGCCAGTACATGCTCCTCCAGCCCCTGGGCCCGGGCCAGCTTTGTAAGCCTTGCCAGGTAGTCCTGCCGGGTGCCGCTGTCCATGTTGGCATAGTCTCCGCTGGGGTCCCGGGAGAGAATCTCCTCCGCCACATCCGCGCTGCGGATCAGCTTTTCCGTGTCCAGCACCGAAAAGAGCCGCAATGTGCCGAAAAGGGCCTCCAGCTCTTTGGCGTGGGAGGCGGTGTCAGAGGCGTACTGCATGGAGCGGCAGACCTGGGCCACGCCCTCGATCACCGCGGTACGGAGGGCGGCGGGGAAGAGCAGCAGCTCCTGCCGCCGCAGTACGGTGACGGTCTGAAAGCCCTGGAAAAAGAGGGTGCTGCGCTCCTCGGTGACGGCGCCCTGCCCGGCGTGCAGCAGCGCCCGGCAGAGCTCAACAATCAGGGGCTGCTCCTCACAGAGCCGGAGATGACGGGCAGCGCGGAGCGCCATACAGGCGCTGCGGTACTCCCGCTGCACCATATACCAGTTGTCCAGCAGCCATTCGCAGGCGGCGGGGACGGTGGTTTGGCCGCCGTAGCGCCGCTCGATCACGCTGTGACTGCGCTCAACGGTGGAGTAGCTGCGCTTTAAAAGCGCAAGACAGCTTTTGGCGGAGCCTTCGCCCTCCACACGCAGAAGTCTCGCCTCCGAGGCCGCAAAGCCGGGAAGCTTTTCTTCGCTTATATATGCCAGGTTGTAATTGTCCATTTTTTCCTCCCCATGAGGTTGATAATGAACATCTTTCCCATAAATTGCTTTTTCTATGTAAGCCGGACAAAAAAACGGCGGCTGACAAGAAAAAAGACTTGACAGGGGAGAGGAATGGTTGTATACTCTGCAAAGGTAAATCACTTGACAGGGGGCATAGCCGTGGCGGACAGCAGGATGATGCAGACAATGCTGCTGGATTTTTACGGCGAGCTGCTCACCGAAAAGCAGCGCGAGTGCTACGACCTGCACTATAACGAGGATCTGTCCCTGGCAGAGATCGCGGAGCAGAGCGGCATTTCCCGCCAGGCCGTGTGGGACAATATCCGCCGGGCCGAGGCGGCGCTGCAGGACATCGAAGAAAAGACCGGCCTTATCCGCCGCTTTCAGGAGACCCGAAGGACGCTGGACGAACTCAGCGTTCTGACGGACAGGCTCACAGCTCTCACCCAGGGGGAGGCAAGGGAACTTGCCTGCCGGGTGGCCCAAGGCATTGAAGAGCTACGGACAAAGGGATGACGCAATGGCATTTGAAAGCTTATCCGAAAAACTGAATGCCGCCTTCAAGAAAATGCGCGGCAAGGGCCGCCTCTCCCAGAGCGATATCAAGGAGGCAATGCGCGAGGTGCGCATGGCCCTGCTGGAGGCCGACGTCAGCTACAAGGTGGTAAAGGACTTTACCAAGACCGTCACCGAGCGGGCCAGCGGCCGGGAGGTGCTGGAGGCCCTGTCCCCGGCCCAGATGGTCATCAAAATCGTCAACGAGGAGCTCTGCGCCCTGATGGGCGGGGAGACCCAGAAATTGAATATCGGCTCCAAATCCCCCAGCGTGGTGATGCTGGTGGGCCTGCAGGGCGCGGGCAAAACCACCAACGGCGCAAAGCTCGCCGGCTACATGCGCAAGCAGGGCAAGCGCCCGCTGCTGGCCGCCTGCGACATCTACCGCCCCGCTGCCATCAAGCAGCTGGAAACGGTGGGTGCTCAGCTGAATATCCCCGTGTTCCAGATGGGGCAGACCAACCCGGTGGGAATTGCCAAGGCCGCTGTGGAGCACGCCAAAAAGCACGGCAACGACCTGGTGTTCCTGGACACCGCCGGCCGCCTCCATATCGACGAGGCGCTGATGGAGGAGCTGAAAAACATCCGGGACGCGGTGCAGCCGGCGGAGATTTTGCTGGTTGTGGACGCCATGACCGGCCAGGACGCGGTGAACGCCGCCACCGCCTTTGACGAGGCGCTGGGCGTCACCGGCGTGATGCTCTCCAAGCTGGACGGCGACGCCAGAGGCGGCGCGGCCTTATCCATCCGGGCAGCCACCGGCAAGCCCATCAAGTTCATCGGTGTGGGCGAGAAGCTGGACATGATCGAGCCTTTCCACCCGGACCGCATGGCCTCCCGTATCCTGGGCATGGGCGACGTGCTCACCCTGATCGAGAAGGCGGAGCAGAGCTTTGACGAGAAAAAGGCCCTGGAGACCGCCGAAAGGCTGCGGGCCAATAAATTTACCCTCACCGATTATCTTGACCAGATGGCCCAGATCAAAAGCATGGGCAGCATACAGGACATCGCGGGCATGTTGCCCGGCGTGGACGCCAGCGCGCTCAGCGGCGCCCAGGTGGACGAAAAGGCTCTTGCCCGGCAGGAGGCCATCATCCTGTCCATGACCCCGGACGAGCGGGAGAACCCGGGCAAGCTCAACAGCAGCCGGAAAAAGCGCATCGCCGCCGGCTCCGGCACCGCCGTGGTGGACGTGAACCGGGTCTTGAAGCAGTACGAGACCATGCAGCAGATGGTCAAGCAGCTCAACAGCAAGGGCATGAAGAAAAAGCAGAAGCGCATGGGCCGCATGGGCGGCGGCTTCCCCGGCCTGCCGGGCGGCTTCGGCTTCTGAAAAGGGTTTACAACGCGCAGTGGCGCTTTGTAATAAAGAGAGATTTTACATGGAGGTGAATATACAATGGTAAAAATCAGACTTCGCAGAATGGGCGCTAAGAAGGCACCCTACTACCGCGTCGTAGTCGCTGACTCCCGCGCACCCCGCGACGGCCGCTTCATCGAGGAGCTGGGCACCTACGACCCCATGGCAGAGACCGACAAGATCAAGGTAAACATGGAGCGCGCAAAGTACTGGATCGCAAACGGCGCACAGCCCACCGACACAGTCCGCGGCCTTCTCAAGAAAATTGAGGCCTGATAAGGAGTTTCTACCGGCATGAAAGAACTTTTGACCTATATTGTGCAGAGCCTTGTGGATAACCCCGACAAGGTATCTGTGACCGAGCGCAAAGCCGACGGTGAGACCGTATTCGAGGTCCGCGTTGCCGACGGTGATATGGGCAAGGTCATTGGCCGGCAGGGCAGGATCGTAAAGCAGATCCGTATACTCATGCGGGCCGTCGCCCAGAGAAAGGGCAAAAAAGTTTCAGTCGAGATTCTTGACTAACAACGAAAAAGCAGAGGCGTTTTGCCCCTGCTTTTTTCATTGTTGAATTATCCGCCCCTTTACGGTACAATATATATAAAAAGGAAAAGGAGAAGAAATATGAAAAAGACAGCGAGGATCATTGCGCTCATCCTTCTGGCGGCGATGCTGCTGTGCCTGACGGGCTGCGGCTCTTTCGAGACCAAAATGGCCAAGGCCGTGAAGAAAATGTCCGCGCTTCAGTCGGTCCACATGGACATGGATATGCACATGGATTTCAGCATGACCATGCTGGGGGAGAGCCTGGATCTGGACGCGAAAATGGTGAGCGGGATCGACATGCAGACTGAACCTCTGCGGGCCAGAATGGAGATGGGCATGGAGGTACTGGGTGCGAATATGGATATGCTCATGTATATGGAGCAAAACGGTGAGGAATACACCACCTATGTCTCCGCGGACGGCGGGGCCAGCTGGGAGAGCGAGAGCATAACGGCTGAGGAAGCCAAATCCCAGACCGGAGATGTGAGTGAAAACCTGAAGATCTTTATCGACTGCGCAAAAAGCTTTCAGGAGGCGGGAACGGAGACCGTGAACGGCTCTGCTGCCACCCGCTATGACGGCCAGATCACCGGAGACAGTCTGGAGAGCGCCCTGGAGCTCAGCGGCGCCAAGGAGATGCTGGGCGAGGGCCTGGGCACCAAGCTGTCCGCCGACGCCTTTACCGGCCTGGAGAGCATCCCATGCTCCCTCTGGATCGACAGCAAGAGCGGCATGGTGGTCCGCTACGATATGGACATGGGCGCTGTCATGCAGTCCCTGATGAAGGACATGATGGACCAGGTGCTTGCCTCCCAGGGCCTTGAGGGCTTGGTCGTGGAGATGGAGTTTCGGGAAGTCACCGTCAGTGTGATCCTGTCCCAGTTTGACGCGGTAGGGGAGATTTTCATCCCCGACAGCGCGAAAGCGGCGTAACACAGATCGTATAAAAATCAGGGCTTCCCAAACGGGAGACCCTGATTTCAGCTTATTGATCAAAAAATTTCATGCCTTTGGGGACGATAAGCTTCAACGCCCCGGGAATCAGGCGCATACGCACCTTATCGGTGAAGAGGGTCTCGCCGTCCACGTTTACCACGTTTTCCTCTTCAAAATCAATGTCGATGGCGTCAGTTTTCAGATGGTGGATGTACTTGGGCGCCTCATCGGAGCGGCCGGAGGCATATTTCCCGATCAGCGCCGCCACATGCAGCAGACTCACCCCGTCCACCACAAAGATATCCATGATCCCGTCATCGGGCCTTGCGTCCAGACTGGGGTTAAAGCCGCCGCCGTAGAAGCGGCCGTTGCAGGCGCAGACCAGCGTGTGGCTCCCCTCGGCGGAAAAGCCCTCCGCCCGGATGCGCATTTTCCGGGTGATGCCCTTGAACACATTGACGATCAGGGATACCACATAGCCCGTGGCCCCGCCGATGAGGGGGAGCTTGCTGTATTTATGGACGCTGGTGCCGATGCGGGCGTCGATGCCCACCGAGCAGATATTGGCGCTGTAACGCCCGTTGCAGTCGATCAGGTCAATGGGGTGCTCCCAGCCCTCCACCAGCGCGTCCAGATCCCGGTACATGTCCTTCTCGTCGCCGAACATGCGGCAGAAGTCGTTGCCGGTGCCGGTGGGGAAGGGGCAGACGGCCACGTTGTCAAGCTTGGCCGCGCCGAAAACGCACTCGTTAAAGGTGCCGTCGCCGCCGCAGGCGTATACCCGGATATGCCCGCCGGAGGCGGCCTCCTGCTTTATTTTCTCCGGGGCGTCCATGGGGGCTTTGGTGACGTAGATCTCCACCTCGCCCTCCCGGCCGGAAAAGGTTTTCTCCACTTTTTCCCGGACCTCGCCGGTCCGGTCTTTTCCTCCCGCGGTGGGGTTGACGATGAACAGATGCTTCATGGGCCTTACCTCACTTGAAATACATAAACAGATCGCATTTGATCATGCCGTTATAGAGCTTGCGCTTTTTATCCGCGCTGCGGCCGAAGGTACGCTCAAACTCCGTGTGGGAGGAGAGCAGATAGAGCTGCCAGTTTTCGCTTCTGGCCCAGGCCGCGCCGAAATCCCGGTACAGCCGCTCCGCCTCCTGCTTTTCCATGATCCGCTCCCCGTAGGGGGGATTGGTGACAATGACGCCCCGCTCCGTTTTCCGGTCAAACCGGGTGGCATCCGCCACCTCAAAGCGGATAATATCGTCCACGCCTGCCCGGCGGGCGTTCTCTCTGGCCAGAGCGATGGCCTTGGGGTCAATGTCGGAGCCGATAATATGGTAATTGCCGTGATACTCTTTGGCCCGGGCGCTCTCCCTGGCCTGTGCCCACACTTCCCGGGGAATATCCGGCCAGCTCATGGCCGTGAAGCCCCGGTCAAGACCGGGGGCCCGGTTTTTGGCGATCAGCGCCGCCTCAATGGGGATGGTGCCGCTGCCGCAGAAGGGGTCGCAGAAGTCGTCCCTCCCCCGGTAGCGGGAGAGCTTCACCATGGCGGCGGCCATGGTCTCCTTGAGGGGGGCGGCGTTGTGGGCCGGGCGGTAGCCACGCTTGTGCAGACCCTCGCCGGAGCTGTCAATGCAAAGGGACACCGTATCCTTCATGATGGAAAACTGCACCTGGTACAAGGGCCCGGTCTCAGGAAACCATTCGATTTTATATACGCTTTTCAGCCGCTCGACGATGGCTTTTTTAATGATCTTCTGGCAGTCTGAAACGGAGAAAAGCTGAGAATTCAAACTGTAGCCCTTGACGGGAAAAGCGCCGTCCTTCGGAATGATGCTCTCCCAGGGCAGAGCCTTTGTCCCCTCAAAGAGCGCGTCAAAGCTCAAAGCGGTGAAGCGTCCCAGCTCTACCAGCACACGCTCGCCGATGCGCAGGTTGATGTTGGCCGAAGCCAGCGCCTCCGCTCCGCCGGAAAAGCAGACCCGGCCGTTCTCGGCAGCCACGTCTTTCATGTCAAGCCGGCGCAGCTCGTCGGCGATCGGCCCCTCCAGCCCCAGCAGGCAGGGGACACAAAGCTTGTACTCCATGGTTTCCTCCATACACTTCTCAATATATCGTATATTACTACAGATTTTTTAACTTGTAAATGCAATATGAAAAACTATTGCTTTTTTCTGTGAAGCTTTGCGACATAGCAGCTCCCACACCGGTCCAATGAAAAAAATCTGTTAGATTTCTGGAAAATTCACTATATTGACAGTGTTTTGGCAAAAAAAACTATTGAAATTTGGAGTAATTAGCTGTATATTATATGGGACAAGTCACACTTTGTTCATTTTTTCACTGAAGAGGGCGGAATATGGCATTAGACAGAGCGTCCTTCCTGAAGGTGCTGGAGGATTCATACAGCGCGTACTACAACATCATCCCCGACGCGGAAGCCCCCGGGCTGCCTCTGATTTTTCGGGCGGACTATTTTTCCCGCAACGAGATGTACTTTCTTCTGAAGGAGAACACCATCTGGGGCAACGAGACCAACGAGTATCTTTATCTTTTCTCTGCGGAGCGCTTTGACCCGGATACGGTGAACAAATGTATCGACTTTGCCATTGCTGACATGCTCCCCCGGGTGAAGCCCCACAAGGAGCACCAGTACACCAACGTTAAAACCGTGTTTGTTGCCGACGGTTTTGACAAGGAGACGCTGAAGGTCATCAAAAAGAGAAGGTTCAATAAAAGCTACAACCATTCTCTTTACGGCTACTCCTCCCTGCTTACCGCCGCGGTGGATATGGACAGGCAGAAGGCCTTTACCAATTCAGCCGGACAGGCCCAGCAGAAATTCTTTAAGAAGCTATTCTCCCTCAGGAAAGACTCACCTGACTGAGAATGGTAATATTACACATTTTGTTTAAGGAGTGAAAAGTGTGAGCGCAATTCTTATCCTGATCATCGCAGTCGTTTTGCTTGCTCTGGGCTACATATTCTACGGTAGCTGGCTGGCAAAACAGTGGGGCGTTGACCCCAACCACGAAACCCCCTCGCACACCAGTTACGACGGAAAGGACTTTGTTCCCGCAAACCCCGCCGTACTGATGGGCCACCATTTCTCTTCCATCGCCGGCGCAGGCCCCATTAACGGACCTATCCAGGCCGCAGTATTCGGCTGGGTTCCCGTTTTCCTGTGGGTTGTCATCGGCGGCATCTTCTTCGGTGCCATGCACGACTTTGGTGCTCTGTTCGCCTCCATCCGTCACAACGGCGGCTCCATCGGCGAAGTCATCAAGGAGAACATCGGTGTCCGCGCACAGCGTCTGTTCACCATCTTCGCACTGCTGGTTCTGATCCTGGTCATCGCATCCTTCACCGCAGTTGTCGCCGGCACCTTCGTGTCCGTCGCAGCTGAAGGCCAGCCTGCCCTGCCCTTCATCACCGTCGGCCGTGCCAACGTCAGCGGCAACGCTTCCACCGCAACCACCTCTCTGCTGTTCATCGTTATCGCCTTCATCTTCGGCTTCTTCGTGTACCGCAAGAACGTGAAGGTCGGCCCCGCCACCATCATCGGCATCATCGGTATCGTTCTGATCGTTATCGCCGGCCTGAACATCGGCGTCAACATGAGCCGCACCGCATGGGTTATCTTCATCGCAGCTTACATCCTGCTGGCCTCTCTGCTGCCTGTCTGGATGCTGCTCCAGCCCCGTGACTACCTGAGCTCCTTCCTGCTCTACGGCATGATGATCCTGGCTGTCGTCGCTATCGTCGGCACCGCAGGCACCAAGCTGGAGTTGCCCGCCTTCACCGGCTGGAAGGGCGTTACCGGCACCACCCTGTTCCCCACCCTGTTCATCACGGTTGCCTGCGGCGCTGTGTCCGGCTTCCACTCCCTGATCGGTTCCGGCACCACCTCCAAGCAGCTTGATTCTGAGAAGGACGCAAAGGTCATCGGCTACGGCGCAATGATCATCGAGTCCGGCCTGGCGATCATCGCTCTGATTGCAGTCGGCGTTGTCTGGACCCAGACCAACGTTGGCGGCGGTGAGAAGTTCCTGCTCAGCGCACCTCCCACCATCTTCGCAGGTGGTATTGCAACCCTGCTGGCTAACATGACCGGCGGCGTTGCTGACTTCACTAACCCCGTATACGACACTGCCTACACCCTGCTGACTCTGGCAGTTTCCGTGTTTGCTCTGACCTCTCTGGACTCCGGCACCCGTCTTGCCCGCTACATGTTCGCTGAGCTGTTCGTTCCCGAAGGAAAGACCCGCGACGACCTGACCGGCGCTGCCAAGTTCTTCTCTCATCCTCTGGTCGCCACCCTGTGCATGGTCATTATCGGCTGCGGCATGGGCTTCATGGGCCTGTCCCAGATCTGGGGCGTGTTCGGCGCTGCCAACCAGCTGCTGGCCGGTATCGCAATGCTGGCTGTGGCTTCCTGGCTGGCCAACATCGGCAAGAACAACAAGATGTTCTTCGTTCCCATGGTCTTCATGCTGGCTGCTACCGGCACCTCTCTGACCATGACCATCATCGCCAAGATCAAGCTCATTGCCGGCATGGTTCCCGACAAGGCTGCTGCCTGGGGTGACTGGTTCCAGATGATCTGGTCCATTGGCCTGATCGTTCTGGCTGTCATTCTCGTCATCGAGGGTATTCAGGTCATTGCCAAGCCCAAGGCCAAGAAGGCTGAGTAATCCTTTATCTGGATAAATCAACATTCTTAAAAAATGAGGGACCGCTCCGAAAGGAGCGGTCCTTTTTGATATACTGCTCTCGGAACAAGCGCAGTGCATTCACTCTCGTTGAAAAAAGCACCCGAAAGGGTGCTTTTTTTCAGGGATTCATGGTGTAGTTGGGGGCTTCCTTGGTGATGTAAATATCGTGGGGATGGCTCTCCTTCAGGCCCGCGCTGGTAATGCGGACAAACTTGCTCCTGGTGCGAAGCTCCTCAATATTGTGCGCGCCGCAGTAGCCCATGCCGGAGCGGAGACCGCCCATCATCTGGTAGATGGTGTCGCTGACCGGTCCCTTATAGGGCACGCGGCCTTCAACGCCTTCGGGGACCAGCTTCTTGTTATTGGTCTGGAAGTAGCGGTCCTTGCTGCCGCACTGCATGGCGCCAAGGCTGCCCATGCCGCGATAGACCTTGAACTGACGGCCCTGAAATACCTCGCTCTCGCCGGGGGACTCCTCGCAGCCGGCCAGCATGGAGCCCATCATCACGACCCTGCCGCCTGCGGCAATGGCCTTGACAATGTCGCCGGAATACTTGATGCCGCCGTCGGCAATGATGGGGATGCCGTATCTGTCGGCCATTTCGCCGCACTGGAGAATGGCGGTGACCTGGGGCACGCCGATACCGGCTACCACGCGGGTGGTGCAGATGGAGCCGGGACCGATGCCCACCTTGACGCAGTCGGCGCCGGACTTGATGAGGGCCTCAGTGGCTTCGGCAGTGGCCACGTTGCCGGCCACCAGCTGAATGTCGGGGTATTTCTCCTTCACCAGGCGCACGCTGCGCATGATGTTGGCGGAGTGGCCGTGGGCGCTGTCCAGCACCAGCACGTCCACACCGGCGTCGATCAGTGCGCCTGCCCGGTCCAGCACGTCGGCGGTAACGCCGATGGCGGCGGCGCAGAGGAGACGGCCCTGCTCGTCCTTGGCGGAATTGGGGTATTTCATGACCTTCTCAATGTCCTTGATGGTGATAAGGCCCTTCAACTTGTAATCTTTATCAACGATAGGCAGCTTTTCAATGCGGTTTTTCTGCAGGATAGCCTTGGCCTCGTCAAGGGTAGTGCCCTCGAGTCCGGTAATCAGGTTCTTGCTGGTCATCACTTCGTCGATGCGGCGGCTCATGTCGGTTTCAAACTTCATGTCGCGGTTGGTGATGATACCGATGAGCTTTCCCTCATCGTCAACGATGGGCACGCCGGAGATGCGGAACTTGCTCATCAGCGCGTCCGCGTCGCCCAGGGTATGTCCGGAGTTGAGATAGAAAGGATTGGTGATGACGCCGTTTTCCGAACGCTTTACCAGATCCACCTGCTCGGCCTGGCGGTCGATGCTCATGTTCTTGTGGATGACGCCGATGCCGCCCTCACGGGCAATGGCGATAGCCATGCGGTACTCGGTGACGGTGTCCATGGCCGCGCTCATCACGGGCACGTTCAGCTTCACTTTTTTGGTCAGCTGGGTGGACAGATTCACGTCAGCGGGCAGAACATCGCTCTCCGCCGGGACCAGCAGCACGTCGTCGAAGGTCAGCCCTTCGCCCACAAAGCGGTCGGAATACACATTGTTAAGCTGCATATGAAATTACCCCTTCCTTTTGTTAATAAGACAACCGCGACAGGAGAATCCGCCGCGGTATCTTATGAATTTGGCTTATTATAGCAGATTTTTCCCCGTTGTCAACCGCTTTTTTCAGCTTTCGCCGCTGCGGGCGTAGTAAAAAATATATTGCTGGGCCAACCCCGCGTACTGGCCCAGGCAGGCCGGGTCAAAATCACTGGGGAAGTGCTCCTTCAGCGCCCTTCTGATCCAGACGTCGATGGGGAAGGCCTCCATGTGATAAAGGCCGAAAAGCACCACGCAGTTTGCCACCTTTTCCCCCACGCCGCTGATACCCAGCAGGGCCTTTTTGGCGCCGGCGGCGTCGGCAGAGATCAGGCTTTCCAGCTCAATCTGCCCGGAGCAGACGGACCGGGCCGCGTCGATAAGATAGGACGCGCGGTAGCCGCAGCGGAGAGGGGCCAAATCCTCGGGCAGAAGGCAGGCCAGCTTTTCCGGGCCGGGGAAGCTGTAATAGGTATGCCTGTCAAAACGCAGCTCATCGCCGAAGGTCTGGCACAGCCGCTCCACAATGCCCTTTATGCGCGCGATGTTGTTGCACTGGGAGATGATGAAGGAGCAGAGTGTTTCCCAGGGCTCCTGGCGCAGGATGCGTATGCCCATGCCGTATTGAACGCAGCGGTCAAGGTAATCGCTGCCGTTAAAGCGGCTGATTTCCTCATAGTTTCGGGAGAGATCAAAGTAATCCCGCCACAGCGCCTCCGGCGCGTCGGAGCAGAGGTAAACCTCCCCGCCGTCGGCCCAGACCCGGGCAGGATAGCCCCGGACCACGCCGGTGTATACGCCCTTTTCATCCCTGTTCCAGCGAAAGCACTGGCCGCATTCAAAGGTCTTTTCGATATCCAGCTCCTTCGCGGAAGCAAGGCGGATGGTCTCCATTTCTGTCACGCTCCTTTTGCCGGATTATACGACAAAAAGGAGCAGTTTGCAATCGGCGAGAACACGTATTGCAGCGGACAGAGGGACATGATATAATACATTATCTATTTAAAGGGGGCGTTGCAATGGACGTTTACGCTGAATACCGGATGAAGCTGCGCACGGCGGATCAGGCGGCGGCGCTGGTGAAAAGCGGGGACTGGGTGGACTATGCCTCCAATATCGCCTTTCCCGTGTCCCTGGACGCGGCGCTGGCCCGGCGCAGGGATGAGCTGAAAAACGTGAAGGTCCGGGGAAACCTGCTCCCAGGCCCCATTCAGATTGTGGAATGCGACCCGGAGATGACCCATTTCGTCTATAACACCTGGCACTGCTCCGGCTATGAGCGGAAGCTCTGCGACAAGGGGAGGGCCTTTTTCACGCCCATGCTCTTTCGCAATCTGGCCTGGTACTATAAAAATTTTCTGAAGGTCAATGTGGCTATGGTCTCCGCCTCGCCCATGGACCGGCACGGTTACTTTAACTTAGGCGGCTCACTGGGCCTGTCCAAGGCCATTATCGACTGCGCGGATATCGTCATCATCGAGGTAAACGAGGCCATGCCCCGCATCCGGGGCGGCATGGACGAGGTGGTGCACATCTCCCAGGTGGACTGTGTGGTGGAGGCCGGATACCGGACATTGTGGGAAATGCCCTCGCCCCCGCCCAGCCAGACAGACAGACAGATCGCCCTGCATATCTTCCCCCATATCCGGGACGGGGCCACCATTCAGCTGGGCATCGGCGGTATGCCCAACGCCCTGGGCGCGCTGATCGCGGACTCGGAGCTGAAGGACCTGGGGATGCACACGGAGCTGTGCTCCGACGGCTATCTGGCCATGTTCAAGGCGGGGAAGCTGACCAACCGGCGAAAGACGCTGCTGCCCGGCAAGGGCGTGCTGGGTCTTGCCATCGGCTCCCGGGAATTTTACGATTGGGTGGATGACAACCCGGGCCTGGCGGGCTATCCCTTAAGCTATGTGAACGACCCGGCGGTGATTGCCCAGAACGAGAATATGATCTCCATCAACGGCTGCCTGGGCGCGGATCTCTACGGCCAGGTGAGTTCGGAGAGCGCCGGGACACGGCAGATCAGCGGCACCGGCGGCCAGCTGGATTTCGTCACCGGGGCCAGCATGGCCAAAGGCGGCAAGTCCTTCCTGTGCATGAGCTCCACCTATACGGATAAAATGGGCAATCTACGCTCCCGCATCCGCCCCAGCCTGGGCGGCGATATCGTCACCACCCCCAGAAGCCAGGCCTATTACATCGTCACCGAGTACGGCGCGGTGAATCTGGCAGGGAAGAGCACCTGGCAGCGGGCGGAGGCCCTGATCTCCATCGCCCACCCGGATTTCCGGGAGGAGCTGATCCATGCAGCGGAGGAGCAGCGGATATGGCTGCCCAGTGAAAAGAGGTAAAACAATGTTTATAGATCCAAAAGTTTACAACGGCGGCGCGGAAGGCCGCCTGGAAAAAGAGATGCGCTGCTACGCCCTGCTGGACGGCCTGGGCCTGGAATACCGGCGGGTGGACCATGAGCACGCGGACACCATCGAGGCCTGCGAGCAGGTGGAAGGACTGCTGGAGTGCAGGATCTGCAAGAATTTATTCTTGACCAACCGGCAGCAGACGGATTTTTATCTGCTCGTCATGCCGGGGGAGAAGCCCTTTAAGACCAAGCTGCTTTCAAAGCAGATCGGCTCCGCCCGACTGTCCTTCGCCTCTCCGGAGCACATGGAGAAATATCTGGACATCACCCCCGGCTCGGTCAGTATTCTGGGGCTGATGAACGACAAGGGCGGCGCGGTGCGGCTGCTGGTGGACCGGGATCTGCTGAAAGAGGAGTATTTCGGCTGCCACCCCTGCATCAACACCTCCAGCCTGCGGCTGAAAACGGCAGACGTGCTGGAAAAGCTGCTTCCTGCCATGGGCCACGAGCCCAGCTTCGTGGACCTGCCCTGGGTGATTGAAGAATAGTATAAACATGCGCGCAGGAAATGCTCTTCCTGCGCGCATAATTTTCATTTATACACTCTGGGCACACGCTTGGACACGGCACACAGCAGCTCGTAGGGGATGGTCTGGGCCGCGTCAGACAGCTTGTAAATGCTGTTCATGGGCCCGAAAAGCTCCACCTCGCTGCCCACGTCCACCTGGGGCAGCTCCGTCAGGTCTACCATGCACATGTCCATACAGATGCTGCCCCGCTGGGGCGCAAAGCCCCCTCCGGCGGCAAAGGAGCACTTGTTGGAAATGAGCCTTGGCAGACCGTCGGCATAGCCTATGGCCAGAACGCCCATGCGGGTGCGCCGGTCGGTGGTGAAGCGCCGCCCATAGCTGACGCTGGTGCCCGGCTCATAGAATTTGATGGTACTGACGGTGGTCACCAGACGCATACAGGGGAGCAGGCCCAGCTTTCCGCTGCTGTCCCCGTAGCCGTAGAGCAGCAGGCCAGGGCGAACCATATCCAGCGCCATCTCCGGGTAACTGACGGTGGCCCCGCTGTTGGCGCAGTGGCGGATGGGAAACTCCACGCCGCCCCGGGCTTTCACTGCGGCGATCACGTCCATGAAGAGCCTGAACTGGGCACGGGTATATGCCTCGCTGTCCTCGCCCGGCTCGTCCGACACGGCAAAGTGGGTGTACACCCCCTCAGGGTTCAGCCCGGGCAGACGGCAGGAGCGGATCACGTTGTCCACGCCCTCCTCAAAATAATTCCCGGCGCAGAGGAAGCCCAGACGGGACATGCCGGTGTCCAGCTTGATGTGGATTTTCAGCTCCTTGCCCAGCCTGACCGCCTCCGCCGAATACTCCAGGGCCTTGGCCAGACAGGTGACGGTCTGGGTAATGTTCTCCTCAATCAGGGTGCCGGTGTACGCATAAGGCGTGTGGCCCAGGATGAGGATGGGCATGGTGATGCCGCCCCGGCGCAGTTCCAGGGCCTCGTCCAGACAGGAGACGGCCAGATAATCTGCCCCGGCCTCCTGTAAAAGCCGGGAGACCGGCAGGGCGCCGTGGCCGTAGGCGTCGGCCTTGACTACGCCTAAAAACCGGCAGCCGGCCGGCAGACTCTTTCTTATGGCTTCGTAGTTGTGCCGGAGGTTTTCCAGGGAAATCTCCGCCCAGGTTCTCTTTTGCAGGTCGTTCATATCTCTTCCTCAGTTCCAGTTGCTTATGGTGCAGAAAACCCGCACCTGTCCGTCGCTTATCAGCTCGGCCCGCCGGGGGATCATGCTCTCCCCGTCCATCCAGACGTCGGCGGTGAGGGTGTCCTCGGCAATCAGCCGCAGTACGGTGCTGTCCCCCTCCGTCCAGCAGGAGTCCATATGTCCCTCCCGCAGGGCCTTCACCAGAGCGGGCAGGGCGGACATGGGCGTCAGCCCGTAGCGGTCCAGCTTGCCGGTCTCCAGCATCACGCCGCTGTATTCCAGACTGCTGCTGCCGTCCTCCAGCCGGGCCCTGACGCCCTTGATGAGCTCCGGCGACAGCACCTCCACGGTGCAGCCCAGGCTGTCCTCGCTGTATTGCAGGGTAAACGCACAGCTCTTGTCCTCGTACTCGGCCCGGATCTCGGCGGTAAAGCGGAGATCGGTCCGGGCGTTCAGCCCGTCGGCAAATTTCTGATAGCTTTCTTTTACCTTATCCCCGCCGCAGCCGGTGAGCAGCAGGCAGGAGAGCAGGATCAGGGCGCAAAGACGTTTCATGGCATCCTCCAAAGCTTTGATAACCAAGCTTATGCGTCCTCATGCCGGTATTATAATCATCTGAGCGGGATTCGTCAAATTTTATTCTGCCGGACGGCCCGGGGAAAGACCGGAAAAAAGTCTTGCTTATTTCCGGATAATGTGATAGATTATCTCTGTTAATGCGTTGATGGGGAAAATAGCGCACCCCAAGACCGTCAGAGAGCGGAGGTCACCGGCTGAAAGCCCCCGCAGGTTCTTGCGCGCTTGGTTCGCCCCGGAGCTCCGGCCAATTCCCGGCGCGTGGGACCCGTTATCGTCCCTCAAAGTGCGGCTCTTGCCGAATTTGGGTGGTACCGCGGAAGCACAGCTTTCGTCCCTTTGGGGACGGAGGCTTTATTTTTTTGTTGAGGAGAAGAAAAATGAAAGAATTGATGCAGAGGCTGAGAGAGGCCTCCCTCAAGGCCATAACGGAAGCGCAGGATATGGATCTGCTGGAGACGCTGCGCGTGAAATATCTGGGCAAGAAGGGCGAACTGACCGCCATTCTGCGCCAGATGGGCCAGCTCTCCGCTCAGGAGCGCCCCGCCATGGGCCAGCTGGCAAACCAGCTGAGAAGCGACATTGAAAACGCCATCGAGGCGCGCAAAACGGAGCTTTCCGCTGCGCTGCTGGAGAAAAAGCTGCGGGATGAGGCGCTGGATGTGAGCCTGCCCGGCGAAAAGAAGCCCATCGGACACAAGCACCCCATGTACAACGTCCTTGACCAGATCAAGGACATCTTCGTGGGCATGGGCTTTGAGATCGTGGACGGCCCGGAAGTGGAGCTGGCCGACTATAACTTCACCAAGCTGAATATCGACGAGGGTCACCCCTCCCGTGAGTGGACCGACACCTTCTATTTCACGGAGGACAGTTCCATCCTTCTGCGTACCCAGACCTCTCCCATGCAGATTCACGCCATGGAGACCAGAGAGCTGCCCATCCGCATCATCGCCCCCGGCCGGGTCTACCGCAAGGACGAGGTGGACGCCACTCATTCCCCCATGTTCCACCAGATCGAGGGCATGGTGATCGACAAGGGCGTGACCATGTCCGATCTGAAGGCCACGCTGAACCTGGTGGTGGAAAAGATCTACGGCAAGGGTACCGTCACCCGCTTCCGCCCTCACCATTTCCCCTTCACCGAGCCCAGCTGCGAGATGGACATTCAGTGCCACAAGTGCGGCGGCAAGGGCTGCCCCACCTGCAAGGGCGAGGGCTGGATCGAGGTGCTGGGCGCCGGCATGGTGCACCCCAAGGTGCTTGCCGGCTGCGGCATCGACCCGGACGTGTACTCCGGCTGGGCCTTCGGCATGGGCCTGGAGCGTCTGGCCATGGGCGAGTATAAGATCACCGACCTGCGTCTCATCTTTGAAAACGACGTAAGATTTTTGGAGCAGTTTTAACAGCCCGGCGCAGTATTGTAGGGGACGGCCTCCCGGACGTCCCATGCCGGACATTGTATTCAGATAATTATAGGAGAATTGAAAATATGAAACTTTCAAGAAAATGGCTGAATGAGTTTGTTGATCTGCCCCTGGAAGAAATCGACGACAAGGCCTTTGCCGAGGCCATGACCATCTCCGGCTCCAAGGTGGAGATCACCGAGGACCTGAGCCAGAAAATGAAAAATGTAAAGGTGGGCAAAATCCTGTCCATCGAAAAGCACCCCAACTCCGACCACATGCTGGTGACCCAGATCGACGTGGGGGAGAGTGAGCCTGTCCAGATCTGCACCGGAGCCTGGAACGTGCATGTGGGGGATCTGATCCCCGCGGCGCTGCACAACTCCCTGCTCCCCGGCGGGGTGAAGATCACCAAAGGGAAGCTGCGCGGCGTTCCCTCCAACGGTATGCTCTGCTCCATCAAGGAACTGGACGTGACCACCCATGACTTCCCCTACGCGGAGATCAAGGCTGCCGCCATTCTGGGCGACTATCACCCCATCGACCCGGCCAAGCCCTCCATCTCTCCGGGCATCAAGGCCGGTGATAAAATTTTCGGCAAGGTCATTGCGGCGGAAGTGAAGATCGTGGAAAACGCGGGCGTGAATCTGTGGAAGTGCGCCCTTGAACCCCAGGCGGAGGTCATCACCGACTGCCAGAACCTGCATGAAGGGGACCTGGTGGCCTATGACACCGCCAAGAACCACATCTGCACCCTGGAGGATCTGCACGCAAAGCAGGAGGAGTTCCCCCACTGCATCCCCGACGGCATCTTCATTCTCCACGAGGACGTGAAGCCCGGCGACGATGTGGCGCAGTTTTTGGGTCTGGACGACCATGTGGTGGAGTTTGAGATTACCCCCAACCGCCCGGACTGCCTGTGCATGATCGGCCTTGCCCGTGAGGCCGCCGTCACCTTTGGTAAGGAGCTGAAGCTCCACACCCCCGAGGTTCAGGCGAAGGCCGGCGGCGATGTGAGCACCATGGCCAGGATCGTCATTGAGGAGCCAGAGCTCTGCCCCCGCTACACCGCCCGCATGGTGAAAAACGTGAAGATCGCCTCCTCCCCCGAGTGGATGAAGGAGCGCATCCGCAACGCGGGTATGCGCCCCATCAATAATATTGTGGATATCACCAACTACGTCATGCTGGAGTACGGCCAGCCCATGCACGCCTTCGATTTCAGCTGTGTGGGCGAGGGCGAGGTCCATGTGCGCCTGGCAAAGCCCGGCGAGACCATCCGCACCCTGGACGGCAACGAGCGTGCCCTGACGACCAGTATGCTCTGCATCTGCGATAAGGAAAAGCCCATCGGCGTGGCCGGCGTCATGGGCGGCGAGAACAGCGAGATCGTGGGCGACACCGCCATGGTCCTGTTCGAGAGCGCCAACTTCAACGGCACCTCCATCCGCCGCACCGCCACTGCCCTGGGTATGCGCACCGACGCCTCCTCCCGCTATGAGAAGGGTCTGGACCCCCAGAACACCTATAAGGCCGTGCAGCGCGCCTGCGAGCTGATCGAGCTGCTGGGCGCGGGCGAGGTGGTGGAAGGCGTCATCGACGTGGTGCCCAAGGAGATCAGGGAGACCACCGTGAAGCTGGAGCCGGAGAAGATCAACGCCCTGCTGGGTACCGATATTGATGAAGATACCATGCGGAAGATCCTCCTTGACCTGGGCTTCACTCTGGAGGGAGAGGTCATCCATGTGCCCTCCTGGCGCGGCGACGTGGAGCACTACTCCGACATCGCCGAGGAGGTGGCCCGCTTCTACGGCTATAACGAGATCCCCACCCGCTTCACCGGGGCCATCAGCACCTGCGGCGGCTTCACCGCCCAGCAGCAGTGCGAGCGGCACATCGGCCAGGTCTGCCGCAGTCTGGGACTGGATGAGATCATCACCTACTCCTTCATCAGTCCCACCTATTACGACAAGATCCGTATGCCTGCGGACAGCCCCCTGAGAGACAGCCTGCGCATCTTAAATCCCCTGGGCGAGGACACCTCCATCATGCGCACCACGATCCTGCCCTCCATGCTGGAGATTCTGACCCGCAACTACAACTATCGCAATAAAGAGGCCCGCCTGTACGAGATCGGCCGCATCTACCTGAAAAAGCCCGACGGCACCGCCGACGAGCCCAGAATCGTCTCTCTGGGCGCCTATGGCCCGAAAATGAACTTCTTCGTGCTGAAGGGCTGGGTGGAGGAGCTGCTGGAGAGCCTGGATATCGGCGATCTGCGCTTTGCCGCGGAACGGGAGAACCCCTCCTACCATCCCGGCCGCTGTGCCAGAGTGTACGCCGGTGGGACTGAGGTCGGCGTTCTGGGCCAGATCCACCCGGAGGTGGCCAAAAACTACGGCGTGGACGCGGAGCTTTACTGCGCGGAGCTGCGCTTTGACGCGTTGTTTGCCCTTAAGGGCGGCATCCCCGTGTATAAGCCCCTGCCCAAGTTCCCCGCTGTCACCCGGGATATCGCCGTGGTCTGCGACGCGGACATCCCTGTGGGCGACATGATCCGCTGCATCAGCGCAAACGGCGGCAAGTACCTCTGCGGCTGCGACATTTTCGACGTCTACACCGGCCATCACATTGCCGAGGGCAAGAAGTCCGTGGCCTTCTCCCTGACCATGCGGGCTGAGGACCAGACCCTGACCGACGACCACGCCGAGGAGACCGTGAAGGCCGAGCTGGATGCCCTCAAGACTGCATTTGGGGCCGTAATGCGCTGATTTTACGGGATTTTCCCCCACCTTTACGGCGAATTTAAGAATTTTTAAGGTTTTTGTTCACATTTTCGACTTTACTTGACATTTTAATCTGCTATAATAAAAACAGTTAATTGTGCAAGGAGGGGACATCATGGAGGATGCAACAAGAAAATTCGCCGCGCTGGACAGCAAGGCCGAGATGAAAGAGATCCTGTCGTCCGTGTATAACTCCCTCATGGTCAAGGGCTACAACCCCATCAACCAGATCGTGGGCTATATACTCTCGGAGGATCCGACCTACATCACAAACTATAACAACGCCCGCACGCTCATCACCCGCATCGACCGGGACGAGCTGATGCAGGAGCTTGTCAGGACCTATCTGGAAAAGAAATAAGCGCAAAGTAAAAAAGACAAAGCCGCCGGAACGCTTCGGCGGCTTTTTCATTCCCACATATCTGCGGAAATATTTGTCCCCCTTTCTGCATATACATGGTATGAGGGGGTGAGAACATGCCATATGAGGAGATCAAAAAAGTGCAGCAGCGCCCGCACAGCCTGACTCTGGAGGGACGGGAGAAGATGAGCATCACCGGAGTGGACGACGTGTCCGGCTTTGACGAAAACACCATCGTGCTCACCACGTCCCAGGGCGACCTGAACATCCACGGCCAGGGCCTGCACATCGACAGGATAGACCTGGATGCCGGGGAACTGGAATTGCGGGGCAAGATCCAGGAGCTGAGCTATGACGAGCCTGCCCGTTCCGGCTCGCTGTGGTCAAGGCTGTTCGGCTGAGATGGAGATCAGCCTTGGCCAGCAGGCCCTCCGGCTGCTGATGGCCCTGCTGCTGGGCCTGGGCACGGGGCTGCTGTACGATCTGCTGCGCCCCCTGCGCCGCGCTGCCGGGACCGTCGCCGCCGCCGGGCTGGACGCTCTGTTCTGCCTGCTCACGGGGGCGGGGATCTTTCTCTTTGCCATGGGCGCGGGGGAAGGGAAGCTGGGCCAGTGGGAGCTGTGTGCGGCGCTGCTGGGATTCCTGGCCTGGCTCCACCTGCTCAGCCCCTTTGTCCTGCCGGTTTTTGAAAAAACACACCGCTTTCTGGCCGCCGCTCTGGCGCTGTGCAGAAAAAGTTTAAAAAATTTTTTCCATTTTACAAAATTTTTCTTCCAAAAACTTCATTAATGTTTTATATTAAAGGGTAAAGAAACGTATGCAGAATAAAGGGACCATTGTTCGTATCGTACTTGTGGCGCTGATGGCTTACGCCCTGCTCCACTTTGCCGCTGCAAGGGCGGAGCTGGAGCAGACCCGGCAGCTTGCCGGGGCTTTGGCGGCGGAGCAGGAGAGCCTGGAGGCGGAAAACCGGCGGCTCACCGGGCTGCTGGAAGCCGGGTACGATGATGGGACCATGGAGGCGATGGCCCGGGAGAGACTGGGCCTTGTGATGCCGGGAGAAACGGTTTTTTACTTTACGAAAGACAGAGAGGTTCAAACAGATGGCACTGGAAGTTGGAGCGGTAGTTGAAGGCAGGGTGACAGGGATCACCAAGTTCGGCGCGTTTGTGGCGCTGCCGGAGGGGAAGAGCGGGCTTGTCCATATTTCGGAGGTGGCAAACGCCTTTGTCTCCGATGTGCACGACCATGTACAGATGGGACAGACGGTAAAGGTGCGCATTCTCAGCATCAGCCCCGAAGGCAAGATCAATCTTTCCATCAAGAAAGCGGAGGACAGACCGGCACAGCCGAGAGAGCAGTCTTTCCGCAGAGCGCCGCAGCAGCAGCGGCAGGAGCAGCCCCAGCGGCCTGCCCCGGTCAGAACAGCTGCCGATCCTCCCTCCGACGATCAGGCCTTTGAGGACAGGCTGAAAAAATTCATGCAGGAGTCGGACAGCCGCATTGCGGACAACCGCATGTATTCCGACCGCCCGCGCCGCAGAGGCAGAAGATAAAATTTACTGACCAAAAAGGAGAAAAAGGCATGACAAATTACAGCGAGCTATACCACAGCAGACTTACCACCGCTGATGAGCTTGCTTCCCGCGTGGAGAGCGGATGGACCCTGGGCATGGACGCTGCCCTGGCCCAGACCCCGGCCATCATGTCCGCTCTGGCAGAGCGGGCAGGCAGGGATGAAC
Organism: Clostridiales bacterium; assembly: GCA_022782265.1. Lineage (GTDB taxonomy): Bacteria > Bacillota > Clostridia > Oscillospirales > Oscillospiraceae > Limivicinus. Next base: position 35,599 of record JALFOM010000042.1, read on the forward strand.
TCAGCGGCGTAAAGGTGCAGACCCTTCTTGACGTCTATCCTTTCGAATTTTATGCCGACAGCAGCCTTTCCGGAAAGCTCAACGGCGTCTCCTGGTTTTCCAGCGGCGGCGCACGCAAGGCCGTGAACGGGGGCTATGCTGACTTCATCCCCTCCTACTACCGGGACATCCCCGGGCTGATCCGCAGCTTTTACGAATACGACGCTTTCTGCGTCTCTGTGTCCCCCATGGACAAGCACGGCTATTTCAGCCTGGCCACCACCAGCTCTTACAGCCAGGCTATGCTGAGCAAGGCAAAGCGGGTGTTTGTTGAGGTGAACAGATTCCAGCCCCGGGCCGTCTGCGGAATGCAGATCCACATCAGCCAGGTGGACGCAGTTGTTGAGCACGACGCGCCCCTGCCTGAGCTGCCGCCGGTGAAGCTGGACGAGGTGAGCGTCACCATCGGCAATCTGATCGCAGAGCAGATTCCCGACGGAGCATGCATCCAGCTGGGCATCGGCGCCATACCCGACGCCACCGGCATGGCCCTGAAAGCAAAGCACGACCTGGGCATCCACACCGAGATGTTCACCGACTCCATGGTGGAGCTGATCGCCTGCGGCGCGGTAAACAACAGCAAAAAGCAGATTCACCCGGGCAAGAGCGTCACCACCTTTGCCTACGGCTCCAAGCGGATTTACGACTATATCGACGACAACCCGGCCATCGAGATCCTGCCGGTGGACTATGTGAACGACCCCAACGTCATCTGCCGGAACGACAACATGATCTCCATCAACGCCGCTCTGGAGGTGGATCTGTGGGGCCAGGTCTGCGCGGAGAGCGTGGGGACAAAGCATATGTCCGGCTCCGGCGGTCAGATCGACTATGTGCGCGGCGCCTGCCAGTCCAGGGGCGGCAAGAGCTTTATCGCCTTCAGCTCCACGGCGAAGGGCGGGACCATCAGCAAAATCAAGCCCATCCTGACCCCCGGCGCGGTGTGCACCACCAGCAAGAACGACGTGGACTACATCGTCACGGAGTACGGCCTTGCCCACCTGAGAGGACACAGTCTGGCGGAGCGGGCAAAGCAGCTCATCGCCATCGCCCACCCGGATTTCCGGGACGAACTGACCTTCGAGGCCAAAAAGCGGGGCATCATGATTTAATACCGAACATGCAAAAACAGTCCCGGCAGAAATGTCTGCCGGGACTGAACTGTTTTTCAGGCCCCCCTTTGTACCGGGGCGGTGTTTCCTTTTCAGGTCTTGCGGTACAGGGTGTAGCCGCATTTGCATTTGATGTGGATTTTCCCCTTCCCCCTGGGGACGCGCAGCATGACGCCGCAGCCGGGGCATTTGAAAAAGCAGAAGTCCTTGCGCTGGGCGCGGCGCTCCCAGGCTGCCTGCCGGTTATGCCGCTGCTTCTGACGCAGGGCCAGATAGGCGTTGTTCTCCGCCTCCCGCTGCCCCAAGCGGCGGGAAAAGGCGCGGACAAAGCTGAAAATCAGCATCATCAGGCCGAGCCAGTTGAATAAGAGGCTGAAAACCCCTTTGAGCACATTGACTGTCAGCACCGACAGCAGTATGCAGACCAGCCCCATCCAAAAAAGGGCCTTGGAAAACTCGTCCATGCCCTGCCGACCGGAAAATATTCTGCTCAGTTTTTCTCTCATGCTTTGCTCCAAAAACCTTTTTTATTTATTCTAAGTTCGCCGGGTGGAAGTGTCAATAGACTTCATTGAAAGTTTACAAAACGCTCACTCCGCAGTCATGGAGAGCATGCAGAAGGGCTTGAACCTTTGCTCTGAAGGTGATAAAATATAACCGAATTTTAAAATGGAGGATTGTAAGCATGATTGCGATCGGCAGTGACCACGGCGGCTTCGCCCTGAAACAGGAGATCATGGCCCATCTGAAGAAGAGGGGCCTGGAATATAAGGATTTCGGCACCTACAGCGAGGAAAGCTGCGATTATCCCGTGTACGGCAAGGCAGTGGCCAAAGCCGTGGCGGCAGGGGAATGCGAGAGGGGGATCATCATCTGCGGCACCGGCATCGGCATCTCCATCACCGCCAACAAGGTACCCGGCGTGCGGGCCGCTCTTTGCGGCGACTGCTTCTCCGCAAAGGCCACACGGGAGCATAACGACGCCAACATCCTGGCCCTGGGAGCCAGAGTCACCGGGCCGGGTCTGGCGCTGATGATCGTGGACACCTTCCTGGACACGCCCTTCTCCGGCGACGAGAGGCATGTGCGCCGTATCTCCATGATCGAAGACGGACAATAATCTTTGATCAAAATTTTTCATGTCAGCCTGGCCTGTCGGCGCTGATGATTAGCTATTTCCATCAAGAATCAGTATGATATCCCGGGAGGGAGCATTTTGGCAAAATACACGGAGTTTTATAAAGGACGCCGCAAGCGCCGGAACTATGTCTTCATCCCCGCGGCGATCCTGATCGGCCTTCTGGCCTTTGGGGTGGTGATGTTCTACGGGGTGCAGAAGTACGCCGTCATCACCAAGGACGCGGTGAACGTGAAGCTGCCCGGCATGGCGGAGGAGGAGACCACCGTCGACGAGCAGGGCAACGAGGTCAAGGTGTTTGACCCGGTGGACGCCCAGATCGTTTTTGACGACCCGGACTATTCCGACATCCAGGCCATCGCCGGAGCGGACGTGGGCCCCATCAGGGCAATTTTTGTTCCTGCTGAGGAAATCAACAAGGAAAAACTGGAGGAATACGCCGCCCGTCTCAACCAGGGCAATGCCCTGGTGCTGGAGATGAAGCCCCGGTCAGGACGACTGATGTGGACCACCAATTCTTCCGTGGCCCAGAACTACAGCCTGAATACCGCCAACACGGTGGATGTGGCCAGCCTGATCGCCGGGCTGCGGGAGCTGAAGCCGGATATCTACCTGGCAGCCCAGATCAGCTGCTGCCTGGACGAGCTGTTTTCTTCCTTCAGCACCACCGTCACCCTGAAAACCAGCTACGGCGCGGACTACCGGGATGAAAACGGCACCTGGCTGGACGCCTACAATACCAATTTGCGGACCTACATCGTGGAGCTGTGCCGTGAGCTTTACGCCATGGGCTTTGACGAGGTAATTTTGGCCGACGTGGCCCACCCCATCATCCCTGAGCCGGAGGAGGGGCAGGAGAAGCAGCAGCTCACCTATACCCGGGACATGTCCACCACCCCCAGCCCCATGAACGCGGTCTGCGGCTTTGCCATCAGCGTGGCGGATCAGCTGTCTGACAGGGACGGGCTCCTGTCCATCTACTGCGACTCCGCCTATGCCCTGGTGCGAACCTATGAGGCCAACGGCCAGAACGCGCCGCTGTTCATGAAGCTCTATGACCGGGTGTATTACCGGACGGACAAATACGCATACAGCTATAACATGACCGATATCCAGCCCAGCGTCACCATCGGTGAGGCCAAATTCCGCTTCGTGCCCGTGGTGGAAAACTACCTGCCGGAAAACAGCGCGGAGGTCTCCTGGGTCCTGATTGACACAGAGGACGATTGAGAATAGGCTCTCATCGAAAGTATGAGAACAATACGGGAATAAAAAGTACCCACAGAAAGTGAAAAAATACTTTCTGTGGGTATTTTTGTCTGCGATTCAGGTTCAGAAAGGACCGAGGACAAATTCCGTATAGTTCTTCCCCTCATCGGCGCACATACTGCATATGTATTCGTAGGTGAAATTATCCCTGTTTTTCCAGCGCCGGAGCGTATCCGCGCCGCAGTCCACGGTGTCCATTCTCCCCACAAAATAGGCCAGATTGATATCCGAATAGGCTCTGGCCAGCGCATCCGCGCCGCGCACCTGCCCCAGCCTGGCCATGGTCTTGCGGTAGGAGCTGTTCCAGAAGAAACCGGCGGCGTAGTCCCGGAAATGCAGCAGCTCCGGGTTGTCCAGCCCCTGGGACCCGGCCCAGCCGTCCACATCCACGGGTTCCGTGCAGTAGTATCCCTGGCTGCCGCTCAGGTAAAGCAGCCCGTATTGGTTGGGCGTTACGGCCAGAGAGGAGGTGGCGATTTCCGTCAGTCCGCTTTCAATCTGCGAGATGTGCTGCACATGCATATGTCCGCTGAGATTGCAGATCACGCCGTATTTTTCAAACAGAGCCCCCAACAGACGGCCGTTGCCGATGACAAAGCCGCCTCTGAACAGGCTGTTGTGCTGAAAAAGATTCTGGTGGCTGACAGCCACCACTTTTGCTCCGGCCTCCGTGGCGCATTTCAGCTGCTCGTCGATCCAGTTCAGCGTGCTCTCGTCCAGAAAACCCGGCTCATCCTGGGTGTTTACGTCCACCATCAATACCCTGAGCTCCGGCGTGACTTCCGCAATATAGCTCAGGCTGTCCTCGTCCCGGGAAAGAGCCTGGTTGAAGCCCAGGTCTGCATAGATTTCTTCAAATTCCCGCATGTTCACACTGTCTACACGGGAATAGCCGTCACCGATGAAAGCGGCAGCCTTGGAGCTGTCCAGATCGTGGTTGCCGGGGATGACCAGCACCGGTATGCCGGCATCCTCCACACGGCGGAGCTTTTCCGCAAGCATCAGATGGCTCTCACGCTCGCCGTTGAAGCTCAGGTCTCCGGAAAGAATGAGGGCGTCCGGGCCCCTCTCAATGATCTGCGAGACAAAGGCCTCGGTCAGCTCCTCAATGTATTTCATCGCCTTGCCGTCCGCATTCTCGATCATTACCGTGTAGAACGCACCGTTGTCGTAAAGCTGAGGGGCAAGGTAGTGCAGATCGGTGGCCACAGCAAGCTTTATCCCCTCGTCCAGCGGGAAGGGAGCGCCGGCCTCCGGCTTTTCCCCCAGGAGGAGAAAGCCCAGGGCAATAACAAGAACAACAGCCAGCAGAGCCAGCAATAGGCGGTATTTCTTCATGATCTCACCTTGCAGTCTGTTTGTCGATAGTTTAACACAGACGCCGCCGCGAAGCAAGAGGGCGCGGCGGCGCTGAACGGATATCTGTCCGGTGTTTTTATAAAGCCTCGATCTCTTTAATGGCGTATTCGTTCCCGCGGAGCAGGTAGGTACGCTCACTGCCGCAGCGGGGGCAGATTTTGGCGTATTTGACGGTGGAATACTCCTCGCCGCAGTCGGTGCAGAGGGTGACGGCCTCAATGGGCTCGATGCGCAGCTCTGCCTCCTGCATGTATTCCGTGCGCTTTACCGCCCACTCCCAGCAGTCGGCCAGGTATTTGGGCAGAATGCCGCTGACTTCGCCCACCTGCAATGTGACGCTGCCCACCCTGGTCAGCTGGTTTTCCCGGCAGCAGTCCTCCACCGTGCGGATAATGTACATCACGGTACCAAGCTCATGCATAGCGCTTCACCTCAAACCTTGCCCTGGATGCGCTTGATGGTCAGCTTGGCTGCCCGCTTGATGCCGTGCTTGATGATGGCCTGCTTGGAGTAGTCGCCGTTGATATAGTTGGCAAACTCCGGGCGGATGCGGCGCAGATGGATGGCGTCAAACTTGCAGCGGGTGGTGCAGATGCCGCAGCCGATGCACTTGTTCTGGTCAACGGTGGTGGCCCCGCAGCTGAGACAGCGGGAGGCCTCCAGCTTCACCTGCTCCTCGGTGAGGGTAACGCGGTTATCCTTGAGGGTTCTGGTTTTGCTCTCGTCATGCAGCTGCTCCTGCCGGGCGGGCGCCTTCAGCTTCTCGGCGGGAATAGCGGCGTTGCGCTTGTCAAACTCTTTGAAGTCTCTGGGATTGCGGGCAAGAGTCAGGCTGTGGCCCGGGTGGACAAAGCGGTGGATGGAGACGGCGCCCTCCCGGCCGCTGGCAATGGCGTCGATGGTGTACTTGGGGCCGGTGACCGCGTCGCCGCCGCCGAAGATGTCCGGCTCCGCCGACTGGAAGGTGACTTCCGCCACCTGCATGATATGGCCGTTTTCCGTCTCAGCTTTGGTGCCCTTGAGCAGGCTTCCCCAGTTGGAGCGCTGACCGATGGAGACGATCACGTTGCTGCAGGGAACGGTGATGGTGTCATTCTCGTCGTAGCGGGGGGCAAACCTGCCGTTTTCATCCCGCACGGAGAGGCAGCGTTTGAACTCCACGCCGGTGACCATGCCGTTTTCGCCCAGAATCCGCTTGGGACCCCAGCAGTTGTTGATGATGACGCCCTCGGCCAGAGCCTCGTTTTTCTCGTCGGGCACGGTGGGCATTTCCGCGTCGTTTTCCAGACAGTAGAGCCGGGCGGAGCCTGTGCCGATGCGCGTCACGGTGCGGGCCACGTCAATGGCCGCGTTGCCGCCGCCAATCACAACAGTGTCTCCCTCCAGAGCGTTGATCTCGCCCCGGTTCACGGCCTTCAGAAAGTCAATGCCGCAGCTGACGCCC
>JALFOM010000044.1 GCA_022782265.1 Clostridiales bacterium
GGACTGTGTGCTGGATATCGGCGGTCAGGACATGAAGTGCATCAAGCTGAAAAACCGCAACGTGGACACCATTATGCTCAACGAGGCCTGTTCCTCCGGCTGCGGCTCTTTTCTGGAGAACTTTGCCAACTCTTTGGGGCTTACGGCGGAGCAGTTCGCCCAGGAGGCCCTGTTTGCGGAAAATCCCGTGGATCTGGGTACCCGCTGCACGGTGTTTATGAACTCCAACGTGAAGCAGGCCCAGAAGGAGGGTGCTTCCGTTCAGGATATCTCCGCGGGGCTTGCCTATTCCGTCATCAAAAATGCCCTGTACAAGGTCATCAAGCTCACCGACCCCGCCTCCCTGGGCCGCCACATTGTGGTGCAGGGCGGCACCTTCTATAACCGGGCCGTGCTCCGGGCCCTTGAGCGCATTGCGGGCGTGGAGGTCACCTGCCCGGACATCTCCGGCATCATGGGCGCTTTCGGCGCGGCCCTGATCGCCCGGGAGCGCTACCACGGGCAGGAGAGCACCATGCTCTCCCTGGATGAGATGCTCTCTCTGACCTACACCAGCTCCACCGGACGCTGCGGCGGCTGCGCCAATCACTGCATGCTGACGGTGAACAAATTCCCCGGCGGCCGCCGGCATATCACCGGCAACCGCTGTGAAAAGGGCCTGGGCGGCAGCGCTTCCCAGGACAAGGGGCCGAATGTGATCGCCTACAAACTGAAACGGCTCTTCGACTATGAGCCTCTTCCTGAGGCGGAAGCCTCCAGAGGCATTATTGGCATCCCGCGGGTGCTGAATATTTACGAAAATTATCCCTTCTGGGCCACCTTCTTCAAAGAACTGGGCTTTTCCGTGGTGCTCTCCCCCCTGTCGGACCGGAAGATGTACGCCCGGGGCATGGAGTCCATCCCTTCTGAGTCCGAGTGCTACCCGGCCAAGCTCTCTCACGGCCATGTGCAGTGGCTCATCGACAACGGGGTCAAGACCATTTTCCACCCCTGCGTTTTCTATGAGCATCAGGAGACGCCGGGGGCCCAGAACCACTATAACTGCCCCATCGTGGTGTCCTATCCGGAGAACCTGAAAAACAACGTGGAGCAGGTCTCCAGCGGTCAGGTGCGCTATATCCGTCCCTTTATCGCCTTCACCAGCGAGAAAACCGCCGCGGACCGGCTGGTCCGCATGTGCGAGGAGGAGTGGGGCATCCCGGAAAAGGAGGTCCGCGCCGCCGTACATACCGCCGTGCAGGAGCAGATCCGCGCCAAGGCGGACGTCCGGGCCGAGGGCGCAAGGGTGCTGCAGTGGGTCAGGGACAACCACCGGCAGGGCATCGTCCTTGCGGGCCGACCCTACCACATCGACCCGGAGATCAACCACGGCATCCCCGAGCTGATCGCCTCCTACGGTCTTGCGGTGCTCAGCGAGGACAGCCTGCCGCTGGACTTCACGCCGGAGCGGCCCCTGCGGGCAAACGACCAGTGGGTCTATCATTCCCGGCTCTATTCCGCCGCCCAGTTCGTGGGATTGCACCCGGAGCTGGAGCTGATTCAGCTCAACTCCTTCGGCTGCGGTCTGGACGCCGTCACCACCGACCAGGTCTCTGATATTTTAGAGCGCTGCGGCAAGATCTATACCTGCCTGAAGATCGACGAGGTGAACAATTTGGGCGCGGTGCGCATCCGCATCCGGAGCCTGCTTGCCGCCATGCGGCAGCGGGAGGAGCGGAGCAGTCTCCCCGCAGCCGGGGACGCGGCCTACCACCGCACTGAGTTTACCAGGGAGATGTTCCTTAAGGGCTACACCATTCTGGCCCCCCAGATGAGCCCCATCCATTTTGACCTGCTCTCCCCGGTTTTCCGCAAATACGGCTATAACCTGGTGGTGCTGGACAATGACAACCGTGCCGCCATCGACACAGGGCTGAAATATGTGAATAACGACGCCTGCTTCCCCTCCATCACCGTGGTGGGGCAGGTGATGGACGCGGTGCTCTCCGGCAAGTACGACACGGACCGTCTGGCCATCATCATGACCCAGACCGGCGGCTGCTGCCGGGCCAGCAACTATGTGGGCTTTATCCGCCGGGCCCTGGACAGGGCGGGATTGTCCCACATCCCCGTCATCTCTCTCAACGCCAACGGCATGGAGAAAAACCCCGGCTTCAAGCTGAGCCTGCCTCTTATTCTGGACGCCGGAAAAGCGGTGGTCTACGGCGATCTGTTTATGCGCTGCCTGTACCGGGTGCGCCCCTACGAGCTGGTGCCCGGCTCCGCCAATGAACTGCACCGGAAGCTGCTACGCATGTGCATCGACTCTCTGGTGAACCAGCGCAGTATGCACAGCTACGCCAAACTCTGCCGCACCATCGTGGAGCAGTTTGACGCGCTGCCCATCCACGAGGATATGCGCAAGCCCAGAGTGGGCGTCGTAGGCGAGATTCTGGTCAAATACATGCCCCTGGCCAACAACCATCTGGTAGACCTGCTGGAGCGGGAGGGCGCGGAGGCCGTGGTGCCGGAGCTGATGGATTTCATGTGCTACTGCCTGTACAATTCCGGCTACAAACACGAATTTCTGGGCGGGACCTGGGTCTCGGCCCAGGTGTCCAGGATCGCTGTGGGCGCCATCCAGCGGCTGAGAAAGCCCGCTCTGGACGCCCTGAAAGCCAGCCGCCGCTTTGAAGCGCCCATCCATATCCGCCAGGTGGCGGAGCTTGCCAAGCCCATCCTGTCCATCGGCAACCAGTACGGCGAGGGCTGGTTCCTCACCGGCGAGATGGCGGAGCTGCTCACCCACGGCACGCCCAACATCGTGTGCATCCAGCCCTTTGCCTGTCTGCCCAACCATGTGGTGGGCAAGGGCGTGATCAAAACCCTGAAAAACGCTTATCCCCAGGCCAACATTGTGGCCGTGGACTACGACCCCGGCGCCAGCGAGGTCAATCAGCTCAACCGCATCAAGCTGATGCTCTCTGCCGCCAAGAAGGCCATGGAGCCGGAAAAAGCCAAACCCGGCGAGCCTGTGGCGATCTGATCGCGCGAAAAAACACCGCGGAAGCCCTTTTGAAAAGGTTTCCGCGGTGTTTTTTGCTCTATTTTACCATATTCAGCTGATCTTTTTCAAAAAGAACCCATCACAGCTCACGCCGCAGCCGGTGCTATCCGTCAGCTTCTTGTCGCTGACGCCGACATAAATATGGATATTCCCATACACACTGTAGCGGTCAAGGACAATAGAATAACCGTCTTTATCTCCATTGAGATCCATCTTTACCGGAACATCGGTTTTCTTGTTTGCCGTTTCGTAAGTGGAGATATGAATATTTTCCAGATCATATTCCAGGGTGACAACCTGATCTTCGAGACTGAGAATGTTGACATAGAAGTATCTTTCACTGTCCTGATAAAGCCATTCCCCCACAATATCCGGCCGGTTCTCCAGTTCCATTTCCGATATGCCGGAGGTCCACCCGGAAGACGGATCAAACTGATAGGATAAAATGGTTCTGTATCTTGTGGTCAGATAATATACGGTTTCCTCGCGCTCGAATTGGTAGGAAACGCTTCTTTCCGACTTTGCCGAGTCCATATAGGTACAGCCGCCGGCATAGCGGTTGATTTCCGCGGTTGCCTCCTCCAGTGTGGGATAGGATAGAGGGATGATATCGGAAGCCGTGTTTTTAAATTTCTCCAAAAGCCAGCCGTCATTATACAAGACGTACATCAGTTCGTATTCTGCCCGGTAAGTAAACGCATCGTTTTCCGCCGTCAGCTCCACCCATACATAATCTGTCTTATCATCCTGGTTTGTCTGCCTTTTTGTGATCGTTGAGGATTTGATCTTCAGGCTGTAGTCCGAGAAACAGCGGTCTTCCTTTTGAATATCCCCACGGATATCCGCTTCACTTTTTGCCGCCGGAGTTCCGCAGGATGTTAACGTGAACAAAAGCAGCAGGGCTATCATTGTGTGCAAAATGCGATTGAACGTCTTTCTCATTGGCTGGATTCCTCTTTTCATGGATTTACGGTCTCAGAGCGAAGGGGAACCGTACGAACCCCGCTTGTCACTTGTTTCCGTATTACTTTCTCCGCCGCAGCGGTTTGCCCTCTCTTTTCCGCCGGGTTCAATACGCCCCGACCAAACCGGCCAAAACAATCCCGCCGGAGCCAACGCCTTCTCCGCCTTTTCTTTTGGCATCGCCGTCAGGGGCGTCAAAAAGGGCAGAGAAGCGCTCCGGCGTGGAATCTTTGTTTTTAGGGTGTCTTTCCGGCTGAAATTTACTTTTTCCTTGCGTTGTAATCCGCGTCGATCTTCTGCTTCCAGTCCTCCGACAGGGGCGCGGCGCAGCTGCGGACCTGGCAGACCGCCTGGCTGACGGCCTCGTAGATCACGCCGGTGCCTGTATGATCCGCGTGGTAATTGGCCGCGCGGTCGGCGCTGATACCGAAACGGGCAGCCTCCCGGGCGGCGTCGATATTGGCGCCCAGGAACAGAAACTCCCAGCCGTATTTTTCCTTCTCGTGCTGGATCATGGACCTGACCTTGTCATAGGTATAGCGGCGGCTGGCGTTTTCCATGCCATCGGTGGTGATGACGAACAGGGTCTTCTCCGGCCGGTCCTCCTCACGGGCGTACTTGTGGACGTTGCCAATGTGGTGGATGGCCCCGCCCACCGCGTCCAGCAGAGCGGTGCAGCCCCGGACAAAATATTCTTTCTCTGTCAGAGCGGGAACTCTGTCCAGCGGAACCCGGTCGTGGATGACCTGCATGTCATTGTCAAACAGCACGGTGGAGATCAGCGCCTCCCCTTCTTCCTTCTTCTGCTTTTCGATCATGGCGTTGAAGCCGCCGATGGTGTCCGCCTCCAGACCCGACATGGAACCGCTGCGGTCCAGAATGAATACCAGCTCAGTCAAATTCTTTTTCATAAAAATTCCTCCTGTAATGTGGTTTTCTTGTTTACGTCCACATTATAGGAGGATTTTTTCTGCGTATGGTCAACTGTCAGGGGACATTTTCCAACGCGCTTTTCTGTTCTCCGGTTCACGAGGTTGCACCCAGCAAGCTCTGGTCAAACTCAAACAGGGCCGCGTTGATGTCGAAAAGATTGTAATTTTTCTCCCGGATGAAGTACATAATGATCACATCGAATTTGCTGCTGTTGGTCAGGGCATAGCCCGCCCGGCCGATCAGGTCCCGGGTCTGCTCCAGATCCAGCTCCAGGGCCAGGGCCAGCGCGATGGCGGTGGTTTTGGTGGGTTTATAGTCCGGGTTGTTGCGGATTTTGGAAAAGTGCTGACGGGAGATATTGGCTTTGGTATAGATGTCGGAATCCTTTTTCCCGGTCCGGTCAATGAGCTTCAGCAGGGTCTCGGAAAAGCCGGCATCGGTTTCGGCCAGCAGCTGGGCCAGACTGGGCTTGGCTTTGCGTAAGGAAAAGGTTTTTTTCTCCGCTCTCTTCGGCTCGGGTTTTGGCGGCGCTGCCATAGTCTCGCAGGGTGCGGCGCCATAGCAGGCGGTGTCCTCCTGTCGGCGGCTTATCCGCTCCCGGATGATCCGCTCCTGCAGGTCGGCGATGCCTTCCCCTTCGCCCTCAAAGCCGTACTGCTGAAGGGTCTTTTCCCGGATGTAATTTTCATCGATGAAGCTGGACACGCCCTGAAACAGCTTTTCCGACAGCTGGAAAGCGTCCCGGCTGAACACCACCAGGTAGACCTGCATTTCATTATTCAGCAGAAATTCGCTGATGGTATTCATGGCGATCTGCAGCGCCAGGGGCTTGGGGAAGCCGTAATTGCCCGTAGAGATCAGCGGGAAAGCAATGGACTGACACCGGTATCTCTTCGCCAGCTTCAGGCTCCGCTGGTAGCAGGAGCGCAGCAGCTTTTCTTCGCTGTGGCTGCCGTCCTGCCACACCGGGCCCACAGTGTGGATCACATACCTTGCCGGCAGGTCAAAGGCCGGGGTGATGGCCGCGTCGCCCACGCGGATCTTGCCGATCTTCTTCCGCGCTTCCAGCAGCTTTGGCCCCGCCTTCCGGTGGATTCCCGCGTCCACGCCATAGCCGATCTGCGGCCTGGGGTTGGCCGTGTTCACAATGGCGTCCACGGACATATTGACAATATCGTTTCTCACGATCTCAAAGGGCATAGCAGGCCGCCTTCTTTCTCATCTGCGTTTCTGTAAAAAACAGTATATCACGCCTTCTCCGCATTTCCAATATGCCGGGTACGCAAATTATACTGTACTGCTTTGAAGTTTATCTTATCTGTTTCCTGTTGTCAAAGAAATTCCCCTTCCTCTTCCATCTCATATCTCCCCTCCCCCGCTCATATACATGAAACACGAGAGTATGGGGAGTGGTATATGTGCATACAAATATCGAACAGCGCGCCTGCGATCTGGCTGTGTATATCATCGAGAATAAATCCACCGTCCGGGCAGCCGCCGCCCAGTTCGGCATTTCCAAATCTACCGTACATAAAGACATTACCGAGCGGCTGGTGAAGGTCAACCCGGCGCTGTACCGCCAGGTGCGGGAGCTGCTGGACCTGAACAAAGCCGAGCGCCACATCCGCGGCGGCCTGGCCACCAGGAGGAAATACAAGGGAAAATGAAAAGCTCCTCTCCGCCATACGCGGAGGGGCGCTATCAACCAAAACTGCCGTCTTTTCCCTATGATATAGGGATATAGCTGCATGATATAATATCCGGTTTGCGAGGAACGGATATCACTGAAAAAAAGGACCTGTTGCAGAAATAAAAAACTGCGGCAGGTCCGTTTTCCTGCAGTGCAGGGTACTTCGACAGCGCAAATGTGGAAACTATTTCCAAGCTGCCTGATCTGCCGTCGTTCAAACAGGGCAACGATATCCGCGGACATACTGAGTTGGCTCTTATCCGTGGTCTTTTCAATTTCAGGAAGCTGATCTTTGTAGGATCCCGGTATAAGGTAGGTGTTACTGCTACGCAAGAAGGAGGATATTTTATGGTAGCAGGACATCTCCGCGAAAAAAGCGGATAGTATTACGCCGTGTTGAACTACACCGATTCTCTCGGAAAAAGAAAGACCAAGTGGATTTCTATCGGACTTACTGTTAGCGGAAACAAAAAACGCGCCGAAGCATTCCTGATGGATACGCGACGCAATTTCAATCCCGAAGAGCCGAAGGACATGAACGGGGACATCCTGTTCGCGGACTACATGGAACAATGGCTCAACATTATAAATGAAAGAGGAACTGCTTCCGCGCCTTTGGAAAAGAAAAGCTAAAGCAGCGAATGTGCCTTTCGGAGCATCCGTTTGGAACGGTGAAGTGGTACCGAGGCGCACACTATTTGCTGTGCAAGGGAAAGGTGAAAGCCTCAGTGGAGCTGGGGCTGAGTTTCCCTGCCTGCAACATGACGAGAGCCGTCACCATGGTGGGGATCAAGGCCCTGATTGAGGCTATGTGAGCGGAGACCTCTCACTTTTTTGATGGAAACCGGAGAAAAAGGCAATAAAAATGTCCGAAAACTCGCATCCAAAACGAGTTTTCGGACAAATTGTGGCGGAGGGCGTGGGATTCGAACCCACGGACGGTTTTTGGCCGTCAAACGATTTCGAGTCATTTCCCCCTTGTGACTTTTGGTGGAAATTAAGCGAAGATGAAA
>JALFOM010000050.1 GCA_022782265.1 Clostridiales bacterium
TTTGTCTCCATCGTGGGAAGCAACGGCAGCGGAAAAACCTCCCTGCTGAATATCATCTGCGGCAGCATCCCCGTGGACAAAGGCGAAATTACCGTAAATGGACAAAAAATCAACTCCCTTGAGGAGTTCAAGCGCTACCGCCGCATCGGCCGTGTATATCAGAATCCCGCTCTGGGCACCTGCCCCAACATGACCATGCTGGAAAACCTCTCTCTGGCAGACAATAAGGGCAAGCGCTTCGGCCTCAGCCGGGGCACCAACTATAAGCGCAGGGATTTCTACCGGGAACAGCTGGCCGCCCTGGGTCTGGGGCTGGAAAACAAAATGGACGTGAAGCTGGGTTCTCTCTCCGGCGGACAGCGTCAGGCGGTGGCTCTGGTTATGGCCACGCTCACCCCCATTGACTTTCTGATTCTTGACGAGCACACCGCGGCTCTTGACCCCAAAACTGCGGAGATCATCATGGAGCTTACCGACAAGGTGGTCAAGGAGAAGAATCTGACCGCCATTATGGTGACCCACAATCTCCGCTACGCCGTGGAATATGGCAGCCGGCTTCTGATGATGGATAAGGGGCACATCGTCCTGGATAAGGAGGGCGATGAAAAGCAGGCTCTGGTTGTGGACGATATTCTCCATCTGTTCAACAGGATCAGCATCGAGTGCGGCAACTGATCACATTAAAAAGGCACGACTCATTCAGAAACTTCATCTGACGGTCGTGCCTCTAATTATTGTCTTTCATATTGATTTTATCTGGAGAATGTTGCATAATATTCTCTGAGAAGGCGTGAAACTCTCTTCATTTTCGTCCAGATCCCCTTTCCTTAAATTTCATTATTTGCTCAGTTTCAGCGGTGCAGGTAGCTCTCGTACAGGTCTTCAAAGAAAAGTTCTACTTTTTTCATATTCTTTCATCCTTTCTTCATTATCATTCTGAACTGGCCCGGCTGCTTCTTAACGATGCAGGTAGCTTTCGTACAGGTCTTCAAAGAATCTTTCCACTTTTTTCATTTTTGTTCATCCTTTCGTTTTTTTCTTGTCCCTCAGGACGATTGTAGTGTAACACCCTTTTCTAAAATTGTTAAATACTTAATACATTAGCACTATCATATCGTTTGGATATTAAAATGAGGTTTTCATACATGGATTTACGAAGTTTAAGGTACTTTACCGTGGTGGCTCAGGAGCTGAACATTACCCGGGCCGCCGAAAAGCTGAATATGAGCCAGCCGCCCTTGAGCAACCAGCTGAAGGCGCTGGAGGAGGAGCTGGGCGTCACCCTGCTGATCCGGGGAAAGCGGCACCTTCAGCTCACGGAAGCGGGCAACCTGCTTCTCCGCCGGGCCACACAGATTCTGGAGCTGGCGGACAAAACCAGGCAGGAGCTGGCCGACATGAAGGACGGTCTGTCCGGGACCATCAGCATCGGCATGGTGGAAGGCCGGGCACCTTTTCTGGTTTCCCGCTGGATCGCCGGTTTCCGGGAGGAGTTTCCCCGTATCCAATACAGCCTTTGGAACGGCAGCAGCGACGACGTGCTGGACAGGCTCTATCGGGGTCTGGTGGATATCGCGGTCATCGCCGCGCCCTACGATACGGAGCACCTGGAGGGCTTTCAGGTGGGGCGGGAACCCTGGGTCGCGATTATTCCGGCAAGCCATCCTCTTGCCAGGGCCGAGGGTAAGCATGTCTCTCTTTCCTCTCTGGTGGGAGAGCCGCTGATCGTTCCCAGCCGGAAATCCAGGGTGGACGCCATACATAAATGGTTTCGGGAAATCGACGCGGAGCCGAATATCATCTGCGAAATGTCCAACTACCTGGACGCTGTGGCATTGAGCGAGCGGGGCGTGGGGATCAGCATCTTCCCCCAGACCACATACACGCCCAACACCCTGCTGGTGACAAAGGTCATCACCGACAGCGAGCGTCAGGTGGAATATGTGCTTGTCCACAGCAGGGAGCTGCTCCCCTCCCCTCTCATCAATGAATTTCTGAACTATGTCCATGACTCCATTGAGGAGGACAACCGCAAGCCGCTGCATGTTCTTATCCCGGAATACGAGTATATCCCGCCGGAAAACACCAAGTTCCTTTGAAAAATTGATAACGGAGATGTTGAAATGGAAAATTTGAAATTGCGCCGGAAAAATCTCATCATGTTTCCCCTGGGCACAGTGGGCCGGGACATGGTCTATGCCCTGATTACAAACTTTCTGCTGTCCTACATTCTCTTTACCCGGGGGCTGAACGCCGCCCAGCTCACCGCCGTCACGGCCATTATGGTGGGCGCCCGGGTATTTGACGCGCTGAACGACCCGATCATGGGCAACATCATTGAACGCACCCGCACCAGATGGGGCAAATTCAAGCCCTGGCTGGTCATCGGCATCCTGTCCACCTCCGTTGTGATCTATCTGCTGTTCAATACGAACCTTCAGGGCTGGAGCTTTATCTGGTTTTTCGGTGTTGCCTATTTCCTGTTCAGCATTACCTACACCATGCATGATATCTCCTATTGGGGCATGGTGCCCGCCCTCAGCTCCGACGCCAACGCCCGCAACCAGTTCACCTCCCGGGCCACGCTGTTTGCCGGTATCGGCAGCACCGCCGCCAATGTGCTCATCCCCATGTTCACCACCGGCAGCATGGCCATCGGCGGCAGCGCAAACATTGCCTACGGGCGCATCGCTCTTGTGGTCTGCCTGCTGGCCCCGCTCTTTTTGTGCTTCACCGTTTTCGGCGTCCGGGAGCAGAGAAATTACAGCAAGGAGAGCGCCCCTCCCATCAGTTTCAAGAAGATCGTCGGCACCATCACCGGCAACGATCAGCTTTTGTGGATCTCTCTCATCTTTCTGATCCAGTCTGTGGGCAACGGCATCGTCCTGTCCGGTATCGGCTGCACCTACATTTACTTTGACTTCGGCTATCAGGGCGGTCTTTTCTCCATCTTCACCACCGTTGGCATGTCCGCCACTGCTTTCCTGATGATCTTTTACCCGGCCATTTCCCGCCATATCACCAGAAAAAAGCTGATGAACATCATGATGGTGATCTCCGCCGTGGGCTACGCGCTGATGCTCATTCCCGGAGTGGCCATGGGCTCTACCATGCTCAAATTCTGGATCATCGTTATCGGCTACATGGCCGCAAACTTCGGGCAGTATTGCTTCTACCTGATTATGATGATCTCCATTATCAATACGGTGGAATATAACGAATATCTCCACGACACGAGAGACGAGGCCATTATCGCCTCCCTCCGCCCCTTCCTGACCAAGCTGGCCTCCGCACTGACGGTGGTGATCGCCTCCGCAAGCTACATGATCTTCCGGGTGACGGATTATACCAACCAGATCTCCTCTCTGGAGACTGCGGCCTCCACCGGCGCCATCAGCGAGGCGGAGAAGCTCAGCTCCATCACCGCCGTTCTCAGCGGCGTACAGCACGGCCAGACCCTGGGCCTGCTGCTGTTTATCACCGTTCTGCCCTGCGCCCTGATGCTCATCTCCCACCTGCTGTATAAAAAGCACTACAAGCTGGGCGAGGACGAATACTCCCGCATCTGCGGCGAGCTTGCCAAACGCGCCGAGGGTGTGGAAGTATGAGTCTCACCTCCCTTGCGATACGATTTGCCGCTCCCCTGCCGGATCTGGAAGCCTTTGACCGCTATCTGTTCATCGGCCCGCACCCCGACGATATTGAGGTAGGCGCGGGAGCTACCGCGGCCAAGCTTGCAGCGGCGGGAAAAAAAGTCTGCTTTCTCGTCTGTCTTGACGGGCGCTTTGGTCTGGAAAACGCCCCGGCGGGGACCAGCCCCGATGAACTGGCTTTACTGCGTATGGAGGAGGCCAGGCGCTCTGCCCGGATATTGGGCGTGGATGATTTGCGCTTTCTGGGTCTGAGCGACGGCGGATTATACGAGGAAAAGGCGCTCTTCCGGGCCATTGCCGCCGTGGTTGGCGATTTTGGCCCCGATGTTATCTTCGCGCCGGACCCCTGCGTCAGCAGCGAATGTCACGCCGATCATCTGAACGTGGGGAACGCGGCGCGCCGCGTGGCCTGCTTTGCGCCTTTTAAGGAGATCATGGAGGCCTACGGCGCAACACCTGCGGATGTGAAAGCACTGGCTTATTACATGACCGCAAAGCCCAACCGCTATGTGGGCACGAAGGGGTTTGTGGAAAAGCAGCTCTCCGCCCTTTTTGACTGCCACAGCTCCCAGTTTCCCGCCGGTTCCCCTGCCGCAAAGACTCTGGCCCTTTACCTGAAGCTCCGCAGCGCAGACATGGGTCTGCGGTGTCTGAAAAGCCACGCCGAGGGCTTCCGGGTACTGGGAAAAATCCATATGCACTGCCTGCCAGAAGCTGAGGGATAAGAAAAGCTGAGTGTCAAACGGCACTCAGCTTTTCCTTACTTTTTTCTCCCGGATTTACGCAACATCCTTATAACGGGTATACACATACTCATAGATCCGCTGACGGTAAGCGGAAATACTAAGCTCATCGTAGCACGCAGGGAGTTCATTCCACAGCGTGTCACGGATGCCGGATGCACTGACGGAGTTCTCACTTGAAAGCTGGCACAGCATGGTGGATTTCGCCACCGTCCACAGTAAGGACGACATCCGGGTGACCTTCAAGGACGGCACCGAGTTCAAGGCATAATCCCATAGATGCAGCAACGCCTCTGAACCACATCGGCTCGGAGGCGTTTTTTTATCTCATTCCCCAGAGAAAACAGTCGATTTTCTTTGTATTACTTATCCAGCTGTATATCGGCAGGGCTTTGTCGAAGGCATCGATACAGTCTTTCCCGTTTTGAGTTTTGAGGAATTCTTCATACCATGCTTCAATCCTTACATAAAGGTCTATGGCGTTATGGAGGCGTTCTTCTCCTTTTCCTTCGAGCTGCAGGTTCAGATTCTTCAAAACATACTGGTCCCAGATGGGCTTATCTGTGTTGAGCGTAGCGTACATCTTACTGGAAAAGGACGGCTCGACGTTTCCTGTCTGCTCATAAAGATATGTAATAATGTCAGCGAAAGATAACTCCTCGGACTTCCCACGCTGGAACAGAGTATAATAGCACTCCCGCCATTCGGCGTTTCTTCGGACACGATAGTAGCCATTGAATTTTGTTTGAAAATCCTCGTCAGCCGACACATCGACATTCTTCCATTGAGAAATGATGTATCCATACTGTTCAAGACCGAAGCTGGCAGCCAGTCGATCCTCTATGACCTTATTCGGATTGATTTTCATATTCATCCCTCATTCTTCTTTCGGACAGATCTTTGGGAGGATCTCAAGGAAGTGCTGGCCAATCTTCTCTGCATCATAGCCGTTGGCCTCGCAGATGAACCGGACAGTATCCGGCAGCAGGACATGTCCCTTTGCTTTCTCCGCTTTGTATTTCTGCCACTCTTCGTATTCCTTATTTGTGATTTGCTTCATGGTGGTTACCTCATCAAAAGGGTTTTATCTCTGCCTTTTTCTTATATCTGCTGTATCCTGTACTGCTTTGGGTAGCCAGTCAGCATTTGCATAATCAAGGGGAATAACAAGTTCTTGTATTTTGTCCTCTTTGCTCGGCCTCTTAATGTCTTTTGGCAAATAATCCAACCCAACTTCTCGCAAGCTCAAAACACTGTCATGAATCCAGCCGACAGCCTGACCATCACAGTATAGGCAATAGCAACCGAACATCTTCTTTGTTTCAACATTCAGGTCTTTAAGATAATCCAGCCATTCCTGAACGATGTTCTCTTCTTCATAAGCCATGTTTTCACCTCCGTCAGCTTCGTGTTTCTCGCCGTCTATTATACCTGCGATGTATGAACATTTCTACCGACAAAAACAGCCGGGACACCCCGACTTCCACAACTTACCCCTCAAACGTCAACTTACCCCTCAAGCGGCAAAACCGGCGGAGGAATAATTAAATTGTATCAATCTCGGTGTCTTTATATCAAGCAGTACGCCCCCGTTGGGTTCCAGCACATTGACGATCATTTTGACCAGAGATTTGGGCGTGAAGAACACACCGTCATCCTGGGCGATGTTTTTCGCAAACTTATTGAGAAAATACTCGTAAATGCGGCCAATAACGTCCCCGCCTACTTCATCCAGGGCGCTGTTATTGAAAATACGCAGCAGTTCAGCCAGCAGAGCGTCAGAGAACATGGTATAGTCCTTGGGCAGGACGCCTTTAAGCTGTTCACTTTGCTCCTCCACCAGTTCCATGGCATTGTTGACCACTTCGCCGAGGCTGTTCATCACATGTCCGCTCTGATTTTTCAGCCCGGCAGAAACAATATCCTCAGGCAGATTGACCAGATATTCATACTGGGCTTCTCCTGGCAGGAACAGTGCGCTCTTTGACGCAAAGTCGCTGGCCTCCACGGGCATCACACGACCGTTACGGACCGGACGGTTATTCAGGATCTCCTTCTCCACCAATTTGAACCGGCTGTATGCATAGCGCAGGAAAATCAGGCCCAGCACGGGCATACAGTATTGATTGGAGGTCAGCTTGGAACCTGCGCGGAGCAAATCCGCCGACTCCCATAGTTCAGCCTCGAGTTTTCTTATATTGACCATTGATTTTTCCTCCGGGTTATCTTTATTGTTCTGTACCGGCAGCTTACTGCGCGTTATCTCTTACCAGCTCAATAATATCGCTGAAGTCACAATCCAGCGCAGCGCAGATCTTGGTGAGGATCTCTGTACTGACATGCTCATTCTTGCCCAGCTTGGCCAGAGCAGTGGTGGATATGCCGGTAGCCAGCCGAAGGTCTTTTTTCTTCATGTTCTTGTCGATCAGGAGCTTCCACAATTTGTTATAGCAAACAGTCATCATCATACCTCAAAACTCAGTTTAAATTAATACCGGTAAATTATACCACATCTAAAGCACTCTGTCCATTACAAATCCAGATATCAGATTTCTAATTTGATTTTCAGAAGAGAAATTTTAAAGGAAAGACGATTCCTTAGCAGTTTTTTCTCCATAGAAATCCTTTATCGTCCTGCGCCGAACGCGATAAAAATCCTCCGTATGTTTTAGTCATACGGAGGATCAACGGTTTTTCGGCGTACTGCTGTTCGTTATTCATCATTCATCTGCTCCGCCTGCTCTTCCATGGCAGCGCAGAGCTCCACTTTCTGCTGGATCTCCTCCATGCGGCGGTCAAGACCGGCGCTGATTTCGGCGCAGAGATACAGCTCGTTGTCGATCTCCTCAGAGATCAGCACATCCTTTTTGTACCGGATTTTATGCTCAAGACTGGCCCACCAGTCCATGGAAATGGTGCGAAACTGCACTTCCACTTTCATCATGCGCTTGGTGTTATGCAGAAAAATCGGCGTCTTTACCACCAGATGCAGGCTCCTGTACCCGTTGGGCTTGGGGGTTTTGATGTAGTCCTTCCGCTCAAGGAGGACGATATCGTCCTGGCGCAGGAAAGCCTCGGCCAGCATGTAAATATCTGAGGGGAAGGCACAGATGACCCTCACACCGGCGATATCGTTGATGTTCTCCTCAATGCTCGCCATGCTGATGGGGAACTTTTTCCTCTGCAGCTTTTCCAGCGTACTCTCCGGGGATTTCAGCCGGGTCTTGATGGATTCAATGGGGTTTCGGTCATATTGGAGGGACAGCTCCTCGTTCAGCACCTGAAATTTGGTGGAGACCTCCATCATGGCACAGCGGTAATAGGCCATCAGCTCCCGGTAGGAAAGGGCAAAATCCTGTATCTTGCTTCTGACACCGTCCTGGGCCAGCTTTTCCAGCATCATGCGCTCCAATTCAGTATTATCCTGTATTTCACTTTCTTTCATGGTTTTTTCCTTCCGTATCCGTTGTTAAGCTGATTATACACCAAAATCCCATCCTTTTTGTAAAATGCTTATAAACAAATCACCCGGTCAAATGACCGGGTGATAAGCTTTATCTGAGCATGTCCTCAATCATGGACTTGGGAACCACGCCGACGGAGGTGTTCTTGACCTTGCCGTCTTCAAAAACGATGAGGGTGGGGATGCTGGAAATGCCGAATCTTGCGGCCAGGCCGGGCTGCTCGTCCACATTGACCTTGCCCACCTTGGCAACGCCCTCCATTTCCTCTGCCAGCAGCTCGATGGTGGGAGCCAGCATACGGCAGGGGCCGCACCAGGTAGCCCAGAAGTCCACAAGCACGGGCTTGTCTGCCTTTAACACTTCCTGCTCAAAGTTCTGCTC
The DNA here is from genome assembly GCA_022782265.1 of Clostridiales bacterium. Taxonomy (GTDB): domain Bacteria; phylum Bacillota; class Clostridia; order Oscillospirales; family Oscillospiraceae; genus Limivicinus. The sequence continues at coordinate 8,242 of JALFOM010000050.1, forward strand.
GGTAATGATTATTTCTGCCATTGTATATCTCCTTTAAATCATATAGTGCTTTTTTCTCTGATGGTAGCTTGCGCAGCCCGCAGGCTTTCATTCACTACCGAGTATAAATTACCGCAAGCAGGCGCTTCTGTCAAGGGCATTGCTGTGAACAATTCTGTTCAGGCGTTGAGAATCTGCATGAACTCCTCGCCGGTGATGGTCTCTTTTTCATAGAGGAACTTTGCCAGCTCGTCCAGCTTTTCCCGGTTTTCGCGCAGAATCTCCAGGGCTTTTTCATGCTGCTTTTTCACCAGGGCGATCACCTGCTGGTCGATCCTGCTCTGGGTCTCGGCGGAGCAGGCCAGAGAAGTGTCGCCGCCCAGATACTGGTTGGTGACGGTCTCCATGGCCACCATGTCGAAATCTTCGCTCATGCCGTAGCGGGAGATCATTGCCCGGGCCAGCTTGGTGGCCTGCTCAATGTCATTGGAAGCGCCGGTAGTCACAGAGCCGAACACTACTTCCTCAGCGGCCCGGCCGCCGGTGTAGGTGGCGATCTTGTTCTCGATCTCTTCCTTGCTCATCAGGTAGTGGTCTCCCTCTTCCACCTGCATGGTGTAGCCCAGAGCGCCGGAGGTGCGGGGAACGATGGTGATCTTCTGCACAGGGGCGGAATTGGTCTGCTTTGCGGCCACAAGGGCGTGCCCGATCTCATGGTAGGCAACAATGCGCTTCTCCCTGTCCGTCAGGATGGCGTTTTTCTTCTGGTATCCGGCAATGACCACCTCAATGCTCTCCTCCAGGTCCGCCTGGGTGGCAAAGCCTCTGCCGTCGCGCACAGCCCGTAGGGCCGCCTCATTGACAATATTGGCAAGCTCCGCGCCGGACGCGCCGGAGGCCATGCGGGCTACCTTGCCGAAGTTTACATCGTCGGCAATCTTCACCTTTCTGGCGTGTACTTTCAGGATCTCTTCCCTGCCCTTCAGGTCGGGCAGCTCCACGGGCACCCGCCGGTCAAAGCGTCCGGGACGGGTCAGGGCCGGGTCCAGGGATTCGGGGCGGTTGGTGGCGGCCAGGATAATCACGCCGCTGTTGCCCTCAAAGCCGTCCATCTCGGTAAGCAGCTGGTTCAATGTCTGCTCCCGCTCGTCGTTGCTGCCCAGCTGTCCGTCGCGCTTTTTGCCGATGGCGTCGATCTCGTCGATAAACACGATGCAGGGGGCCTTCTCCTTGGCCTGCTTGAACAGGTCGCGGACCTTGGAGGCGCCCATGCCCACGAACATCTCCACAAATTCCGAGCCGGACATGGAGAAGAAGGGCACATTGGCCTCGCCGGCCACGGCTTTGGCCAGCATGGTCTTACCGGTGCCCGGAGGACCAACAAGCAGCACGCCCTTGGGCATGGACGCGCCAACCTCGGTGTATTTCTGCGGGTTATGCAGATAATCCACAATCTCGGCCAGGCTTTCCTTGGCCTCGTCCTCGCCCGCCACATCGCTGAAATGGATGCCCTGGCTGGACTGCACATACACCTTGGCGTTGCTCTTGCCCATGCCAAAGCTCATGGCGTTCTTGCCGCCGGCCTGCTCAATGAGCTTGCGGCTGAGGAACTGGCCCAGCGCCACAAAAACCAGCAGCGGCAGCACGCCGGTAAGCAGCAGGCTCAGCAGGGGGGACATGGTTTTTTCCACCGTGCCGGAGAACTTGGCGCCCGCCTCGTACAGGCGCTGCACCAGCGTACTATCCTGCAAAGCGACGGTCTTATACACCGCGTCGCCCGCCTTATTGGAAAACAGAATCTCGCTGTCGTCCATCTGCACCTCGCCGATATCCTTATCGTCGATCATGCGCATGAACGTGCCGTAATCCACCTCCGTCACCTGCCGCTCCA
>JALFOM010000082.1 GCA_022782265.1 Clostridiales bacterium
CGCTTTGCCACGCGGGCCGCGTCCATGGCCACGTTGCCGCCGCCGACGATGGCGACGCGGTTGAACTTCTTGATGGGCGTATCGTAATCGTCCCGGTAGGCCTTCATCAGGTTCACACGGGTGAGAAACTCGTTTGCGGAGTACACGCCCAGCAGATTCTCGCCAGGGATGTGCAGAAACTGGGGCAGACCAGCGCCGGAGCCGATGAACACGGCCTCATAGCCGTCCTCAAACAGCTCGTCCACGGTCAGGGACTTGCCGATGATCACGTTGTTCTCGATCACGACGCCCATGGCCTTCAGGTTTTCGATCTCGGCGGCCACGATCTCCTTGGGGAGACGGAACTGGGGGATGCCGTAGACCAGAACGCCGCCGGCCTTATGGAAGGCCTCGAAAATGGTCACGTCATAGCCCATCTTGCGCAGGTCGCCAGCGCAGGTCAGCCCCGCAGGGCCGGAGCCGATGACGGCGATCTTGTGTCCGTTGGATTCGGGCACGGTGACGGCGGGCTTGTCCTCTTTGGCCATGTGGTAGTCGGCCACAAAGCGCTCCAGACGGCCGATGCCCACGCTCTCGCCCTTGATGCCTCTGACGCACTTGCTCTCGCACTGCTTCTCCTGGGGGCAGACGCGGCCGCAGACGGCGGGCAGGGAGTTGGTGGAGGTGATGATATCGTAAGCGGCGTCAAAGTCGCCCTCGGCCACCTTGGCAATAAACTCGGGGATGCGCACGGACACCGGGCAGCCGGTGCGGCACAGGGAGTTCTTGCAGTTGAGGCAGCGCTTTGCCTCGTCTATGGCCATCTCGGCGGTGTAGCCCAGGGCCACCTCGTCAAAATTCTTGTTCCTTACCAGAGGATCCTGCTCCGGCATGGGATTTTTCTGCATCTTCATATTAGCCATTGCGTTTTCCTCCCGTCATTCTGCAGATATGCTGAGCGGCCTCATCCTGCTCGTCCTTGTAGAAGGCGGCGCGCTTAAGGAGAGAGTCGAAATCCACCTCATGGGCGTCAAAGTCCGGGCCGTCCACGCAGGCGAACTTGGTCTCTCCGCCCACGATGACGCGGCAGCCGCCGCACATTCCGGTGCCGTCCACCATGATGGGGTCAAGGGAAATGATGGTCTTGATCCCGTAGGGGCGGGTGACGTCGGCCAGAAACTTCATCATGATATCGGGGCCGATGGCGATGACCCGGTCAAACTGGGGCTTGCCCTCGGCGATGTTGGCGTCTATCTCCTGCTGGAGGTACTGGGTGGTGAAGCCCTTTTCGCCGTAGCTGCCGTCATCCGTGCAGATGATGAGCTTGTCGGAGGCCGCTTTCAGCTCTTCCTTCAGGATGACGATGTCCGCGCTGCGGAAACCGGCAATGAAGGTCACATCGATGCCCAGCTTGTGCATCTCCTTGGCGATGGGATAGGCAATGGCGCAGCCCACGCCGCCGCCCACAACACAGACCTTCTGCAGACCGTCCATCTCCGTGGCTTTTCCGAGAGGACCCACAAAGTCGGAGATATAGTCTCTCTCCTCCACCGTGTGGAGCATCCTTGTGGTGCGTCCCGCAGCCTGCACCATGACGGTGACGGTGCCCTTTTCCCTGTCCCAACCGGCAACAGAAACGGGAACACGCTCGCCCTGCTCATCCAGACGGAAGATCACAAACTGACCCGCCTGGGCGTGACGCGCCACACGCGGAGCCTCGATCTCGAAGAGGCAGATGGTCTTTGCCTCGTTCAGAAATCTTTTTGTTACGACCTTATACATCAAAACACCTCTATTTTTATAGTTTGGTTCAACGCATTCTATTTTACCCTACACAGCCGCTAAAGTCAAACCATATTGCATGGTAAGCAACAAGTTTCCGTTGTATATTTGTCAATGGTCCGGCAGAAGGGAAATCAGGGTTCCTTCAGCTCCGTCACATAACGGACCACATAGTTGGCGAAGCGGCGGGTGGCGGGGCCGGCCTTTTCTCCGGCGGCAATGGCAATGCCGATAACGCGCTTTGCCTCCGGGATCAGAGGCAGCACCTGGATATTGTCCCGGCGGCCCTTCAAAAGCAGCTCCGGCATGATGCTCATGCCCAGGCCCTGCTCCACCATGGCGATGATGGCATAATCATCCTTTGTATAAAAGCGAACGTTGGGCTTTACCCCGGCAGCCTCCAGGGCACGGCGGGCGTCATGGTCGGAGCTTTGGAGCAGGCTGATGAAAGGCTCCGTCTCGCACTCCACCAGGGGGAATTTGGGGTAGTTTTCAAAGCGGCTGCCCCGGGGCAGGATGGCCAGCAGCCTGTCCTCCATCAGCGGGATACACTCGCAGTCCAGGGCGCAGGGCACGTTCACAAAGCCGATGTCGATGCTGCCGTCCTGGAGCCACTGCTCCACATCGTGGTAGTCGCCGTTTAAAAGCCTGAAGTCCACCCTGGGATAGTCCTGCTGGAACTCCTTCAGCACCGCAGGCAGCCAATGGACAGCGACGGAGGTAAAGGCCCCGATCCGCACAGTACCGCTTTCCAGACCCCGAATGGACGAGGCCGTCTGCTTCAGCCGCTCCGCACTGCCCAGCAGGTCCCGCACCGGGGAAATCATCCGTTCCCCTTCCCCTGTCAGTCTGATTCCCGCCCGGCTCCGCTTCAGAAGGGCAAAGCCCAGCTCCTCCTCCAGACCGCTGATGCTGTGGCTGACCGCGGACTGGGTACAGCCCAGCTCCTCCGCCGCCTTGGTCAGGCTCCCCTGCTCCACCACGGTGATGAAGGCCTGATATTTCTGTATGTTCATTTTTCGCCCGCCTTTTCATGAAATATTTTCATGTTAATATGAATAAAATTAAGCTTATTAATATTATATTCAAAAAAAGAGAAAATTCAAGAGAAAAAAAACGTTTTTGGCCTTGTCTGATTCTGCTCCGGGTTTATAATTGCAGCATTCTCACAGAAAGGTAAGAAAAACATGAACGCATCCATCTACATTCTGATTGCCATTATCGTATACCTGCTGGGTATGCTGTCCATTGGCGCATTTTATTCAAAGAGAAACAACAGCTCCGCCGACTTTTATCTGGGCGGGCGCAAGCTGGGGCCTATTGTGGTGGCCATGAGTACGGAGGCCTCCGATATGAGCAGCTGGCTGCTGATGGGCGTTCCCGGTCTTGCCTACTTCTGCGGCCTTGCCGACGCCACATGGACGGTCATCGGCCTTGCGGTGGGTACATATCTGAACTGGCTGATCGTGGCCAAACGGCTGCGCCGCTACTCGGTTAAGGTGAACGCCATCACCATCCCCGATTTCTTTGCCCACCGGTTCCGGGATAAGAGCGGACTGATCGAGGGAATCGCCGCTTTGATCATTATCATTTTCTTTGTCCCCTATACCGCCTCCGGCTTTGCCGCCTGCGGAAAGCTGTTCACCAACCTTTTTGACGTGGACTACATGGCCGCTATGCTGATCAGTGCCGCCGTCATCGTGGGCTACTGCGCAATGGGCGGCTTTATGGCGGCCAGCGTCACCAGCCTGATCCAGAGCATTGTGATGACTGTGGCCCTTGTTGTCATCCTGGTTTTCGGCATCAATGTGGCAGGAGGCTGGGGCGCCGTGGTGGAAAATGCCAAATCCATCCCCGGTTATCTGAGTCTGACCACCAGCACCTCTATTGTGGCAGAGAGCACTTCCAAATACGGTTTTATCACCATCATTTCCACACTGGCCTGGGGCCTTGGCTATTTCGGCATGCCCCATATTCTCAACCACTTCATGGCCATCAAGGATGAGGAAAAGCTGAAAATCTCCCGCCGGGTAGGCACAGTATGGGTGGTCATTTCCATGACCGTGGCCATCATCGTCGGTATCGTGGGCTTTGCCATGAGCCGCATGGGCGCCATCCTCACCTTTGAAAGCGGCTCCGCCGCTGAAGCAATCCTTGTCAAGATCGCTGCTCTCATGAGCGAAAACGGGGTATTTGCCGCGCTGCTGGCCGGTGTGGTGCTTGCCGGTATTCTGGCCTCCACCATGTCCACCGCCGACGCACAGCTTCTGGCCGCCGCCTCCGCCATCTCCCACAACCTGCTTCAGGGCGTGTTCCATCTCAAGCTCTCCAACAAGCAGGAGATGATTATCGCCCGTATCACCGTTCTTGCCATTGCCGTTCTGGGCGTGCTCTTCGCCCGTGACCCCGGCAGCTCCGTATTCGGCATTGTCTCCTTTGCCTGGGCCGGCTTCGGCGCAGCCTTCGGGCCTGTGATGCTCTTCTCCCTGTTCTGGAAACGCAGCAACCGTTACGGCGCTCTGGCCGGGCTGGTCACCGGCGGCGTGGTGGTATTTGTCTGGAAGTATCTGGTCCGTCCTCTTGGCGGGGCCTGGAATATCTATGAGCTGCTGCCCGCCTTTATCGCGGCCTGCATCGCCATTGTGGCCGTCAGCCTGCTGACCCCCGCTCCCGAGAAGGAGATCGTGGAGGAATTTGAATCCGTGGGCAAATAAGCACAGCCCTTAAAAAACCGGTGATTTCCACCAAAGGAAGTCACCGGTTTTTTTACATTCTGCTGTTTGACTGAGAAACTCAAAGGTGTTATCATTAAATAAAAACCAAATTCCACTACGGGAGGAATTGTCCATGTTGATCAACAACGCAAAGGTTTTTCGCGGCGGTCAATTTGAGACCGGCTCCATTGAATTTTCAAAGACCATAACCGGCTTCACGCCGGGCCCGGGCATCGATGTCAAGGGGGCTTACGTTGTCCCCGGCTTTATCGATGTACACACTCACGGTGCCGCCGGGCTGGACGCCAGCGACTGCGCGGCGGAGGAGATCCCCACCCTCTCCCGGTACTATTGCAGCCACGGCGTCACCTCCTTCTGCTTCACCACCATGACCATCCCGGAGGCGGCGCTGGTGCAGGTGATGAACAACATCCGGGGCTATGAACGGCCTGCAGACGGGGCCAAATGCGCGGGGGTACACCTGGAGGGGCCCTTCCTCTCCTATAAGAAGCGGGGCGCACAGGCGGCGGAGAATCTGCGTCTGCCGGATATCGACCTGTTCCACCGCTTGAATGAGCTCAGCGGCGGGAAGATCAGGCTTATCACCGTGGCCCCCGAGCTGGAGGGCATGACGGAATTTATCCGTGAAGCCTCTAAGGTCTGCACTGTGTCTCTGGGCCACAGCACCGCGGACTTTGACACTGCCATGGCCGGTTTTGCCGCCGGAGCCACCCACGCCACCCATCTTTTCAACGGCATGCCTCCCCTCCACCACAGGGATCCGGGGCTTGTGGGCGCGGCCTTTGCCGCCGGTGCCAGGGCGGAGCTGATCTGCGACGGCATCCACATCCACCCGGCCGTGATTCTGGCCGTGCACAAGATGTTCGGCGAAAGGCTTGTCATCATCAGCGACTCTCTCCGCTGCGCCGGACTCACCGACGGGCACTATGACCTGGCCGGTCAGCCCATCGTGGTGAAGGACGGCAAGGCCACCCTGCTGGACGGCACCATCGCCGGCTCCTCCACCAATCTGCTGGACGAGCTGAAAAACGTGGTGTCCTACGGCATGCCTCTTGAGGCCGCCGTCACTGCCATGACCGAGGCGCCCGCCCGGGCCATCCGCATGTTTGACTCCATCGGCTCTCTGGATGAAGGCAAATGCGCCGACCTGCTGGTGCTGGACCGGGAGCTGAACCTGAAGGCCGTCTTTATCGACGGCGAGCTGGCCTGCGGCAGTCTGGAATAAAGGAAAAATGAGCATAAAGAAACCCCTCTGTTCACAGTGAACAGAGGGGATTTTCGTTTGTACAGATCAAAGCTTTGCTCTCAGCTTTGCGATGCAGTCGGGGCAGACATTCTTGCCTTTAAAGTTGATTACGTTCTTTGCGTTATCGCAGAAAATGCAGGTAGGCTGATATTTGCGGAGAATAATGTTGTCTCCGTCAACATATATTTCCAATGCGTCTTTCTCCGCGATATCCAAGGTGCGTCGCATCTCGATAGGCAGAACGATGCGGCCGAGTTCATCGACCTTACGGACAATTCCAGTTGATTTCATTGCTTATTTCTCCTTTTCCAATAGCTACACTCCAGCATGAGCATCATACCACCATTATTCGACAATGTAAATAAAATTTTTAATTTGCAATAAAAATTTAATAATTACATAAAAAGGATGGTGATTTTTTGTTTTCGTTTTTACTTTTGTCAATTTTTCTGTTATCAACACTGTTTTCTCTTTATTTTGGGACAAGCAGTGAAACCGGTTCCTCGTTATTTGAGGGGGCCGAAAAGGCCCTTGCTTTCTGTCTTTCCGCCGGGGGCGGGATCTGCCTTTGGAGCGCCGTAATGGAGGTGATGGAGCGCTGCGGTATGGCCTCGGCTCTGTCCAAAGCCCTTCGTCCTCTCCTTGGCCGCCTGTTTCCCTGTGCCTCCGGGGACAGCCAGACTATGGCCGCCCTGAGCCAGAATGTGAGCGCGAATCTTCTGGGTCTGGGCAACGCCGCCACCCCGGCGGGGATCCGGGCAGCCAGAGGCCTGGCCGGGCTGGGCGCGGAGGACGAGCTGTGTCTGCTGGTGGTGCTGAATACCGCCTCCATTCAGCTCATTCCCTCCACCATTGCGGCAGTACGGGCCTCCCAGGGGGCCGTCTCCGCCTTTGACATCACCCCCGCCGTATGGATCAGCTCCGTCCTCTCCGTGTGTGCCGGGCTGGGGGCTGCCGCTGTGCTGCGGCATCTGTGGAGATGAAGTCCCTTCTGGACCTGATGGCCCCGGTGCTGATCTGCTGCGTCTGCATCGTCGCTGCATTTCGCGGCGTGGACATCTACGAGGCTATGGTCTGCGGGGCAAAAAAAGGGCTGCGGGTAGTTCTGGATATTCTGCCGGCGCTGATCGTTTTGTTCCCCGCCATCTCCATCCTGCGTGCCAGCGGCCTGCCTGAGCTGCTGTGCCGGCTGCTTTCCCCTGTTTTCGGGCTTCTGGGCATACCGGAGGAGACGGCGCTGCTCCTGCTGCTGCGGCCCATGTCCGGCAGCGGAGCCCTGGCCGCCGCCGCAGAGCTGATCGGGCAGTACGGGGCGGACTCCCTGATTGGCCGTACAGCCGCTGTCATGATCGGCTCCAGCGAGACCACTTTTTACGTTATCGCCGTGTATTTTGCCGCCGCCGGGGTGAAAAACAGTCGCTGGGCCGTGCCCGCCGCCCTCTGCGCCGACCTGGCCTGCTTCATCTCCTCTGCCTGGGTCTGCCAGCTGCTGTGGGGCTGAACTCCGCAGGTTAAAGCCTTGGCATTTGTCAGATAATATGATAGAATAAATTATTCTGCATAACTACAGGTGATAAAATGAAGCGGCTGTTTGATCCTACTTCGGCAAAAAATATTCTGATCGACGTGGTTTTTACCCTTATCGGCTCGGCGCTGGTGGGCGCCGCGCTCTCTGTTTTTATTGAGCCCAACGACATCGCCCCCGGCGGCGTGTCCGGTCTGGCCATCGCCCTGGCCTATATCACGCCTATCCGGGTCAGTATCTGGACGCTGGCATTGAACATTCCTCTGCTGCTCTGCGCCTGGCGCATTCTGGGCAAGCGCGCGCTGATCTTCACCCTGGTCTCCACGGTGCTGCTGTCCGTATTCATTGACCTGAGTGCGGCCTTCCTTCCCGCCTACACCAACAATCCCCTTCTGGCCGCCTGCTGCGGCGGCGTGGTCATGGGGCTTGGCATCGGGATGCTGTTTCTCCGGGGCATCAGCACCGGCGGTACGGATCTTCTGGCCCTGCTTCTGAAACGGGTCTTTCCCAATGTCCCCAGCGGCACCCTGCTGATGATGATCGACACCGCCGTTGTGGCCATCGCCGTACTCATCTTCCGGGACATTGAAGTGGCGCTCTACTCCGCCATCACCATTTTTATCACCTCAAAAATTGTGGATGCCATGGCACAGGGCGTGGATTACGCCAAGGTGATCTATGTGGTCACGGATCGGGGGGACAAGGTGACGGAGGTGCTGAACACCTACACGGACCGGGGCTCCACCATTGTCCCCGCCATCGGCGGCTACACCAAGGACAACAAGCAGATCGTCATCACCGTCACCCGCCGCAACGTTCTCTCCCAGACCCTCCGGCTCATCAAGCAGGCCGACCCTGCCGCCTTTACCTTTGTGATGGACTCCACCGAGGTCCATGGCGAGGGCTTCAAGCTGGACGAGCTGAACTGAACAAAAAGGGACCGTCTCCAGACAGTCCCTTTCTTTGTATACGTATGTCAGTTCAAATTCAGCCGGTATTTCAGGCAGTATGTGGTCAGCAGGTACAGGATTACGCCTTCAATCAGCGTGTAAATCATCGAACCGAGAGAGAGTTCCTGAAGGGCCTTCATTACGGAGCTGCCCGCTTCCACCGTTACCGTCATTGCCAGCCCGCCGGTGATATTGCCCAGGAGAGCACTGACAAAGGAGAAGAAAAAGCTGATGGCAATGAAGAACACCACGGACAGCAACACCTTGTTGTTGGAGACGCTGTGGCCCAGAGCCATGGCCGCATAAAAGTGCAGGCAGGCCGTCAGGGAGCTGAGGATAGTCATGGCGGCAAACTGCGCGACAGCGCCGGTAAGCTGCCAGGGAGTAATATCGGTCTTTTCAAAGAACAGCCGCAGCATTTCGCCGAAGGAGGGCATATTGCGGAACATCTCGCCCAGCTCGGAATAGGTAAGGGTGAACACCGCCACAAACACCGCTGCGATGGCGATCAGCCCCGTGGCCAGAAACCACACAAAGGAGACAATGAGCTTTGACCAGAGGATCTCGTGCACGTTCACCGGCAGGGTCAGGGTCAGATAGCCCTCGTCGCCCAGAACGTTTTTATAAAAGCGCTGGATCATCACCACAAGGGACATGACGCCCATGGTAAACAGGCCCAGGAAAAAGGCAACGATAAACAGGCCGAACAGAATATCCAGCGCGCCGCTGTCCGTGTCCGCGATCCGCGCGAAGGACAGGTTTGCCAGCAGCGACAGTACCAGCACCACGCCGAACATGGGCAGCATGGTGCGGGCCGTGGCCCGGAACTCATGCTTCAACAGTTTTCCTAACATCTGAATACCTCCCTGAAATAGGCGTCCACGCTCTTGCCCTGCTGCTCCCGGATGTCATCCACGGAGGAGCGGAGCACGATCTGGCCGTGGTTGATAAAGATCACATCGTCCAGCACCTGCTCCACGTCGGCAATCAGGTGGGTGGAGATGACGACACTGGCCGAGGGGTTATAGTTTCTGATAATCGTCTCCAGAATATAGTCTCTGGTGGCCGGATCCACGCCGCCAATGGGCTCGTCCAGCAGATACAGTTCCGCCTTCCGGCTCATCACTAAAATGAGCTGCACCTTTTCCCGGGTGCCCTTGGACATCTGCTTGATTTTCTGCTTCGGGTCTATGCCCAGCTTCTCCAGCATCTCCTGCGCCTTGTCCCGCTGGAAATCCGCGTAGAAGTCCGCGAACATATTCAGCAGCTTTTCCGCGCTCATCCATTCCGGCAGGCAGGGCCTGTCCGGCAGATAGGACACCTGAGCCCGGGTAGCCTTTCCCGGCTTCTGCCCGTTGATCAGCAGCTCCCCGCCCGTAGGCGTCAGCAGACCGTTGGCCAGCTTGATTAGTGTGGTCTTGCCGCTGCCGTTTGGCCCCAACAGGCCCACAACCCGCCCCGGCTCCACCACGAAGCTCACATTGTCCAGCGCCTGCACATTGCCGTAGCGCTTGCAAAGGCTCTTACATTCCCATGTCGCCATTGTTCTTCTCCTCCTCTATACTCGCCTCAAGCAGCGAGACAATCTCCTCTTTGGGATAACCCAACCGGGTCATTTGCGCCAGGAAGCTTTTGATCTCCCTTTCCGCAAGCAGCTTTTTCGCGCTCTCAATCACCTTTGTATCCTCCGTAACAAATCTTCCGCTTGTGCGCTGGGTGTATACCATGCCTTCCCGCTCCAGCTCCTGCAATGCCCGCTGCATGGTGTTGGGGTTCACGCCCGCCTCCATGGCCAGCTCCCGCACCGGCGCCAGCCGCTCTCCGGGCAGATACACCCCCGACACAATGGCCAGCTTGATCTGGGCCACCAGCTGGGAATAGATGGGCAGGTCAGCGCTGAAAGTCCATTCCATTTCGCACCTCCTATGTATTATTGTATTAGCCGCTTAATACAATAATACACAGGTCATCATTTGTCAATAGGAAATTGAAAATTTTTTCTTATCCTCCCAAAAGAATAAGCATCCACCGGCGAAGCCGGTGGTTTTGCTTATGCGGGCAAAGCCCTCTGTTCCTCGCGCACGCGTAGAACGCGTAATACGGTCTGCCAATTGCGTAGGGCCTGTTACTTGCTGCCCGTAAACGGGCCTACTTCAC
>JALFOM010000088.1 GCA_022782265.1 Clostridiales bacterium
CCCACGAACAGGGCCGAGACCCCGGTGCCGGACACGCCGAAAAGCCGGGAGGCCGCCGGGGCCAGGAGCCTGCCCAGCAGTCTGGGAAGCCCTAACTTGCTCAACAGGATGGACAGCACAAAAAAGGGAAAGAGCGAGGGCAAAATCAGCTCCGCGCAGAGCTTCAGCCCGTCCCGGGCGCAGCGGATGACCTGCGGGGAGGCGAAGCTCAGGCAGAACAGCGCGCAGAGAGAGGCAAAAACGGCGATGCGGTTTTTCATGGTCAGACCTCCTTGTCCATGTATGATGCTATGATTGTATTCATAGATTTATACAGAAAGAGTATGTACGCGGAGGTGGTTGCGCTGAAAAAATGCAAGGGTCTGGGGGAGGACATCGCCGACAGGCTGGACCTGCCGGGAGAGGCGCTGCTGGGCTCGGCAAAGCTGACCCTGACGGCCAACCGCCGCGCCCTGATCGAAAACCACTGCGGCATACTGGAATACGGCCCGGAGCAGATCCAGATCAGCGTGAAACGGGGCAAAATCGTCCTGCGGGGCAGCGACCTGCATCTGGAGGCCATGAACAAAGGGGAGCTTTTGATATGCGGCAAGCTGCAATCGGTGGAGTGGGAGTGATATGAGCAGAATTGACCGGAAAGTGAGAGGCACGGTCCGCTTTGAACTCTGCGGGGCCTGCCCGGAATCGGTGCTGAACGCCTGCGCCATGCAGGCGCTGGAGCTGATGGATCTGGAAAGCCTGGACGCCTGCACTCTGCGGGTAACGGTGTTTGAAAACCGGGCGGAGGAGTTTCAGGCCCTTGCCCGCCGCTGCATGTGCGAGACGGAGAAGCTGAGCCAGAGCGGCGGCAGCAAAAGCCGGAGACTGGTGAAGCGGCGAATGCTGCTGCTGATCTTCGCGCTGCTGACGGCGGGGCTTTTGTTTCTCAGCTCCCTTTTCATCTGGGACATTCAGGTGGTGGGCTGCCAGAAGCTGACCCAGGCCCGGGTGCTGCGGGCCCTATCGGGCTGCGGCGTGGAGCAGGGCAGCTTCCGCTTCGGCCTCAATTCCGATCTGGTGCGAAGCCGCGTTCTGGTGGAGCTGCCGGAGATTGCCTGGATGACGGTGAACGTCCGGGGCTCCCGGGCCACGGTGCTGATTCTGGAGCGGGAGGAAAAGCCGGAGATTGTCGCGGAGGCGGACGCGGCGGACCTTGTGGCCGCAAAGACCGGCGTCATTGCCAGAATGTCGGTGCTCAACGGCAAAGCCCAGGTGAGCCCCGGCCAGGCGGTGGTGGAGGGGGAGCTGCTGGTCAGCGGCACCATGGACAGCATCACCGCCCTGCCCCGGCAGGTGCGGGCCGCCGGCAGCGTCACGGCGGAGACCTGGACGGAGCTCAGCGCCGTCCGCCCGGCTGTGGAGAGCCATAAAACCGGCCAGACCAAAAAAATTTTCCGTTTTGCCCTGAAATTCGGAGAAAAACGAATAAATTTGTATTTCAGTGGTAGAAATGAACTTGACGAGTGTGATAAAATCGTCTATGAATATAAAACGGGCATAGAAGGGCTGTTTCTCCTGCCGGTGAGCATAATAAAGGAGGAGCTGTCCTTTTACGAAACGGAGGCGCAGCCCAGCGCCGCCGGGGCAGAGATGGAGGCGGCGCTTCGGGACTATCTGACGGAGACGGTGGACGGGGAAGTGCTGTCGGCGGATTTTTCGGTCAATGACAGCGGGGAGCTTCTCTGCGTCACCATGCACGCCCACTGCCTGGAAAATATTGCGGAAACGAGAGAGATCAAACAGGAGGAGAGCTGAGCCTTTCCCCCGGAAAAGGATAAACTTATGATCGAAAAAACCATTGAAGTGGAGAGAATGGAGCATGTGATCAGCGTGTTCGGCTCCTTTGACCAGAATCTGCGCATCATCGAGACGGAGCTGGGGGTAAAGGTGCTGGACCGGGACGACATGATCCACATCTGCGGCGAGGCGGAAAACGTCATGCTGGCGGAAAAGGCCATCAACGGCCTGCTGACTCTGGCGGCCAAGGGGGAGAATATCGACGCCCAGAACGTGCGCTACATTCTGAAGCTGGTGGGCGAGGGCAAGGAGACCAAGATCAGCGAGCTGGCCGGGGACGTGATCTGCATCACCGCCAAGGGCAAGCCCATCAAGCCCAAGACCCTGGGCCAGAAGGAGTACTGCGAGGCCATCGCCCAAAACACCATCACCCTGGGCAACGGCCCCGCCGGCACCGGCAAGACATATCTGGCGGTGGCCGCCGCAGTGGCCGCCTTCCGGGCCGAGGAGGACAACCGCATCATCCTGACCCGCCCGGCGGTGGAGGCGGGGGAGCGGCTGGGCTTTCTGCCCGGCGATCTGCAGAGCAAGGTTGACCCCTACCTGCGCCCCCTGTACGACGCCCTTTTCGACATGCTGGGCGCGGACACCTACCAGAAATACCTGGAGCGGGGCAATATCGAGGTGGCCCCCCTGGCCTACATGCGCGGCAGAACCCTGGACGACAGCTTCATCATTCTGGACGAGGCCCAGAACACCTCCCGGGAGCAGATGAAGATGTTTCTCACCCGCATCGGCTTCGGCTCCAGGGTGGTCATCACCGGCGACATCACCCAGATCGACCTGCCGGAGGACAAGACCAGCGGATTGAAGGTGGCCATGAAGGTGCTGGACGGCATTGAGGACATCGCCATCTGCAAGCTCACCGGCGCGGACGTGGTGCGCCACCGTCTGGTGCAGAAGATCATCGAGGCCTACGAGGAGTACGACAAGAAAAACCCCGCGCCCTCGGTGAAAAAGCTGCCGCCGAAAAAATATAAGAGGGGATAAGCATGGAGCATCAGACAGAGATCAGCCGGGAAGTGAAAAACCTGGGTCACAACAATTCCGCCGCCCTCATCAAAAAGGCGGTGAACATGGCCCTTGAAGCCGAGGGGGTCAATGTGCCCTGCCTTGTCAGCGTCATGCTCACCGACGACGAGGGCATCCGCCGGGTAAACCGGGAATTTCGGGACGTGGACCGGGCCACCGACGTGCTGTCCTTCCCCATGAACGAGCTGAGCCCGGGGGCATTTGACCCGGCGGACTGCGAACAGGACCCGGACAGCGGCCTCATTTTGCTGGGAGACATGATGATCTCCGTCCCCCGGTGTGAGGCGCAGGGCGAGGAATTTGGCCACGGCTACCAGCGGGAGATCATGTATCTCACCGTCCACTCCGTGCTGCACCTGCTGGGCTACGACCATGTGGACGAGGGCGAAATGAAGCGCCGGATGAGACAGAGAGAAAAAGAGATTATGGGAGATAAGGACTGATATGACAAACACCAGAGCCGCCATGATTACCATCTGCGGCAGACCCAACGTGGGAAAATCCACTTTGACCAACGCCCTTGTGGGCGAAAAGATCGCCATCGTATCCAACAAGCCCCAGACCACCCGCAACCGCATCACCGCCATCGTCAGCCGGGGGAACACCCAGTTTGTGCTGATGGACACGCCGGGCTTCCACAAGCCCCGTACCCGTCTGGGAGACTACATGGTGAACGTGGTGAAGGAGAGCGTGGCGGACGTGGACGCGGTGCTGCTGCTGGTGGAGCCTGTGGCCGCCATCGGCCCCCAGGAGGAGGAACTGATTGAGCGCCTGAAAAGCACCGGCGCGCCCGCCATTCTGGTCATCAACAAGATCGACACCGTGGACAAGACCCGGCTTCTTTCCGTTATGGCCCTGTACGCGCAGGCCTTCGATTTTGACGCCGTCATCCCCGTCTCCGCCAAAACCGGCGAGGGGCTGGAGGAGCTGATGGACGAGATGGAGAAATACGCCGCGGAGGGCCCCCATCTCTTCCCGGACGATATGATCACCGACCAGCCGGAGCGGCAGATCTGCGCGGAGCTGGTGCGGGAAAAGCTGCTGCAGTGCCTGGACCGGGAGGTCCCCCACGGCACCGCTGTGGAGGTCACCAAATTTTCCGAGCGGGATAACGGCATTATCGACCTGGAAGTGACCATTTACTGCGAGAAAGACAGCCACAAGGGAATTATTATCGGCAAAAAGGGCGCTATGCTCAAAAAGATCGGGGAGCTGGCCCGCAGGGATATCGAGGCCTTTATGGGCACGAAGGTGTATCTCCAGACCTGGGTAAAGGTCAAGGAGAACTGGCGGGATTCCCTGGCCCAGCTTCGCAACTTCGGCTTCAATAATGACTAAAAACTGCCAGAAATAAGGCTGGGCTCTCATGCAGATACTATGAGCGTGAGAGGTGGTTGCTTTGAAATCTGACGCAGTCTGGCGTGCCTTTGCCGATACCGGGGACCCGCTCTGCTATATGCTCTACAAGAGCGTCCAGCGCAAAGCCAGGCCAAAAGACGATAAGGATAGAGCGGGGACGGGGTCTGACCCCCGCCCCGAGGACTGAGACGTACATATATGTTCAACACCACAAAGGCCCTTGTGCTGCGGGAGGTAAGGTACAAGGAGGCAGACCGGATGCTCACCCTCTTTACCTCCGCCGACGGGAAGATCACGGCCAAGGCCCGGGGCGCTCTGCGCAAGGGCAGCAAAACCGCCGCCGCCACACAGCAGCTCACCTACGGGGAGATGACCCTGTTTGGGAACCGGGGCAAATGGACGGTGAACGAGGCCACAGTGATCGAGCCTTTTTCCGGCTTGCGCACGGATATTGCGGATTTTGCCCTGGGCTGCTATTTTGCCGAGTGTCTGGAGGCCCTCAGCGTGGAGGACCAGCCGGACGCCGCCCTTTTGCAGCTGGGCCTGAACTCCCTCTATGCCCTGAGCAAAAAAATGTATCCCCCCAGGCACATCAAGGCCGCCTTTGAGCTGCGGCTCATGTGCCTTGCGGGCTATGAGCCCAATCTGTCGGCCTGCGCTGTCTGCGGCAGTGAAGCGCCGGAGGAGCCGCTCCTCAGTCTGGCCGACGGGCGGATCAGCTGCCGCCGCTGCCGGAACGCCGGGAACACGGTACAGCTTGACAGGGAGAGCCTTGAGGCCATGCGCTATATCGTCTCCGCCCCGGCAAAGCAGCTGTTTTCCTTCCGCCTGTCCGACGGGGCCCTGAACCGGCTGTCCGCCGCCGCCGAGCAGTACCTTCTGACCCAGACCGAGCGCCGCTTCGGCACCCTGGACTACTGGAAGAGCGTGAAATAAGACGGTCTCTGCATCATTTCGGGAACTGCGGGCCGCCACACAGGGCGGCCCCTACAACATCACCGTCAGTCTTGCGGGAAGCCGTAGGGGCGGCCCGGAATGCCTCCTCTGAAAGGGGAGGTGCCGAACAAAGTGAGGCGGAGGGGTTAAAAACCGCAGTGATAACCAGCAAACGCTCTACGTTATCGCGGTGGAAACTTCTGCAAACCCCTCAGTCACGGCTTCGCCGTGCCAGCTCCCCTTTCAGGGGAGCCTATATTGAATATGAGGATATAAAAATGAGCTTTTTTGAAAAATCATTGACAACCCTGGAGCTGCCGGCGGTGCTGGAGATGCTCTCCCAGCAGGCGGTGGGGGAGACGGCAAAGGAACAGGCCCTCGCCCTGACGCCCTCCGGCGACCGGGCAGAGGTCAAGCGCCGTCTGGACGAGACCACCGCCGCCAGGACCATGATGGTGGTCCGGGGCAGCCCCTCCTTCTCCGGCGTGAAGGACGTGCGCCCCTCTCTGGCCCGGGCCGATCTGGGCGGCGCGCTGAATACCCGGGAGCTGCTGGACATCGCAAGGGTCCTGCAGTGCGCCCGGCTGGTCCGGGGCTACATCGCCGACGACACCGTGGGCAAAACCCCCATCGACTACCTGTTTTACGCCCTGCACGCCAATAAATTTTTGGAGGAGAAGATCAACACCTCCATCGTGGGCGAGGACGAGATCGCCGACGGGGCCTCCCACGAGCTGGCCGCCATCCGCCGCCAGATGCGGGCGGCGGCCTCCCGGGCCAGGGACGCCCTGCAGAAGATCATCTCCTCTCCCTCCTATGCCAAGGCCCTGCAGGAGCCCATTATCACCATGCGCTCCGACCGCTTTGTGGTGCCCGTAAAGGCCGACCACAAGGGCGCGGTCCCCGGCCTTGTCCACGATGTGTCCGCCTCGGGCATGACCCTCTTTATCGAGCCTATGGCGGCGGTGAAGGCCAATAACGAACTGCGGGAGCTTGCCGCCAAGGAGAAGCTGGAGATCGAGCGGATTTTAGCGGAGCTCTCCGCCGAGTGCGCCCAGCACCGGGACGATATCGACTCGGACTATCAGGTGCTGGTTCAGCTGGACCTGATCTTTGCCAAGGCCAAGCTGTCGTATAAATTAGACTGCCAGGAGGCAAGCCTTGAGGGGGAGGGCATCGTTCTGCGCCGGGCCCGGCACCCGCTGCTGGACCAGGCCAGGGCCGTGCCCATCGACGTGGAGCTGGGGGACAGCTTCGACACCCTGGTGATCACCGGCCCCAACACCGGCGGCAAGACCGTCTCCCTGAAAACCATCGGCCTTTTGTCGGCCATGAACCAGTGCGGCCTGCACATCCCCGCCGCCGACGGCAGCAGCCTGCCGGTGTTCAGCCACATTCTGGCCGATATCGGCGACGAGCAGAGCATTGAGCAAAATCTCTCCACATTCTCCGCCCACATGACCAACATCGTCAGCATCCTCTCCGAGTGCGACGAGCACTCCCTCATCCTCTTTGACGAGCTGGGCGCGGGCACCGACCCCACCGAGGGCGCGGCTCTGGCCATCTCCATCATCGAGTACGCCCGGCAGAAGGGGGCCATGATCGCCGCCACCACCCATTACGCGGAGCTGAAGGTCTACGCCACCAACGAGAAGGGCGTACAGAACGCCTCCTGCGAGTTCGATGTGGAGACCCTGCGGCCCACCTATCATCTTTTAGTGGGCATCCCCGGCAAATCCAACGCCTTTGCCATCTCCCGGCGTCTCGGCCTGGGGGAGGACATCATTGAGGACGCGAAAAAGCGGGTGGGCACGGAAAACGCCAGCTTTGAAGCCACCATCGAGAAGCTGGAGCAGACCCGGCGGCTTCTGGAAAAGGACAGAAACGAGGCCGCCCTCAAGCTGCGCAAGGCGGAGGAGAGCGCCAAAAAGGCCGCTTTCCTGAAGGCGGAGCTGGAGGTACGGCTGGAAAAGGCGGATCAGAAGTCCCGCCGGGAGGCGGAGCGGATCATTGCCGAGGCCAGAGCCACCGCCGAGGAGACCTTCGCCCAGCTGGACGAGATGAAAAAGCACGCCAACGAAGAGGAGGACGCCCAGCGGATCAACCAGGCCAGAAGCGAGCTTCGCCGCCGCCTGAACCGGTCGGCGGAGGCCCTGCGCCCGGCCCCGGAGCCGGTGGAGGACAAGAAGTCTGCCCGCCCGGTGAAGGTGGGGGACACGGTGCAGATCAAGTCCATGGGCATGAAGGCCACCGTCACGGAGATCTCTTCCGACAGGATACTGACGCTCCGGGCGGGTATAATGAATGTGACGGCCCGGGAGGACGAGGTTCTGCTGATCGAGGGCAAGGCCGCCCCGGACAAAAAGACCGTCTCCGCCAACAGCAGCGCCCAGCTTCGCCTGATGCGTGTGGAGCCGCAGATCGACCTGCGGGGCATGGAGGCCATCGAGGCTGTCACCGCCGCCGAGCGCTATATCGACAGCGCCGTCATGGCAAAGCTCAGCACCGTGACCATCATCCACGGCAAGGGCACCGGCGCCCTCCGCGCCGCCGTGCAGCAGATGCTCCGGCGCAACAAGGCGGTAAAATCCTTCCGTCTGGGCCGGTACGGCGAGGGAGAGACGGGCGTGACCGTTGTCGAACTGAAATAAAATTTTTGTTAAGCGGCTGCAAGAAATGTGAAAAACAACAAATTGGACGAAACCGGTTGACGATTGCCTTAAAATTTGTTAAGGTATGGGAGTACCGAAAAGGTCATCTTGTATAAAAATGAGGAGTGGCGAGTATGATAACCAAAGAGGTAGTCATTAACAATCAGGTAGGTCTTCATGCCAGACCCGCGACTTTCTTCATTCAGAAAGCCAATGAGTTCAAGAGCAGCATCTGGGTCGAGAAAGAAGAAAGACGTGTAAATGCTAAGAGCCTTCTGGGCGTTCTGTCCCTGGGCATCGTCAAGGGTACGACAGTAACCATCATTGCCGACGGCGCAGATGAGGATGCTGCCATCGCAACCCTGTCCGAACTCATAGATTCCGACTTTTCCGAGTGATTTTAAGAGAAAACCACTTATAGGGGCGTGTGTATACACGCCCCTATTTTCAGGTAATAAGGTATTGCGGGCGCATCGTGATGCGCCCCTACGACCGTGTTTTGCAGTGCTGTCGTAGGGGCGATTCACGAATCGCCCGTGTCGGACACAGGCGAGGCCACGGAAAGCCCCTGCAATTTTACCATCATCAAACCGAGGCAGATATGAAAAAAGAAAACAAAGCCATCATCGAAATGCTCATCTGCGCCGCGCTGTGGAGCACCGGCGGGATCTTCATCAAACTTTTGCCCTGGAACGGCTTTGCCGTGGCCGGGCTGCGCTCCCTGATCGCCGGGGCCACCATGGGCCTGTACATGCTCTTCAAAAAATACCGCTTTGTGCTCAGCCGCCGCACCTTTCTCTCCGGGGTGTTCACCGCCTGCGTCTACACCTGCTTTGTGCTGGCCAACAAGCTGACCACGGCGGCCAACGCCATCGTGCTTCAGTTCACCTCCCCGGTGTTTATCGTGATCTTCTCCGCCCTGTTTTTCCACAAGAAGATCCGCCGGCCCGATCTGGCGGCGGTGCTGTTTACCCTGCTGGGCGTGGCCCTGTTCTTTTTCGACCAGCTCAAGCCCGGCTATATTTTAGGCAACTGCGTGGCCATTGTGGCCGGCATGTTCATGGCCGGCATGTTTGTCACCGTGGGGGAGATGCAGGGGGAGGAGCGCTTCAGCGCCATCTTCATCGGCCAGCTGCTCACCTTCCTGGTGGGCCTGCCCTTCGTCATCGCCACAAAGCCGGAGCTGACGGCCCAGACCCTGGGCTGCATTCTGGCCCTGGGCGTGTTTCAGCTGGGCATTTCCTATATCCTCTACGTCAAGGCCAGCGTGTACTGCCCGCCTCTGGCCTGCTGCCTGCTGGGCGCGGTGGAGCCCCTTCTCAACCCCGTGTGGGTGTTCCTGTTCGACGGAGAGCGGCCCGGGCTCTTTGCCCTGATCGGCAGCGTGATCGTCATCGTCTCCGTCACCCTCTGGTGCATCTTCGGCAAGGAGAAGGCGGCCGCGGGAGAAGAACATGCTTGATACCCTGAGAGAAAAAGCCAATAACCTGCCCCAGCTCCCCGGCGTGTACATCATGCTGGACGAGCAGAGCCAGGTCATCTATGTGGGCAAGGCCAAAAAGCTGAAAAACCGGGTCAGCAGCTATTTCCACGGCGAGCACCTGCCCAAGGTGCAGGCCATGGTGGACAAGGTGGCGGATTTCAACGTCATCGTTGCCGGCAGCGAGTTTGAGGCCTTGGTGCTGGAAAACTCGCTCATCAAGCGGCACAAGCCCCACTACAACATCTTATTAAAAGACGACAAGGGCTACCCCTTTATCCGGGTGGACATGAAAAGCGAGTACCCCGCCATGACCCTGTCCAATAAGGCCGGGAAGGACGGGGCCAGATACTTCGGCCCCTACGGCGGCCGGAGCCAGACCCGGGACATCATCAGCACCATCAGCAAGGCCCTGCTGCTGCCGGACTGCTCCCGCAAATTCCCCCGGGACATCGGCAAGGCGCGCCCCTGCTTGAACTACCACATGGGCAGCTGCGCGGGCTGGTGTTTGAAAGACAGCTCCGCCGAGGACTACCGCCGGAGCATGCAGCAGGCGGTGCTGATCCTGGAAGGGAAGAGCGGGGAGCTGATGGACGAGCTGAAAGCCCAGATGGAGCAGGCGGCGGAGGAGCTGCGCTTTGAGCGTGCGGCGGAGATCCGGGACCGGCTCCGGGCCATTGAGCGCCTTGCCAACCGCCAGCGGGTTATCTCCACGGCCTTTGCGGACACCGACGCGGTGGGCTTCTGCCGGGGGGCCAAAAGCTGCTTTACCGTGCTGCATTTTGTGGACGGCGACCTGGTGGGCAAGGACGTGGAGATGATGGACGAGCCCATCGAGGAGGACAGCGAGGCCGTCTCCGACCTGGTGCGCCAGTATTTCACCGCCCACCGGGGCGGCTGGCCCAAGTCCATTCTGCTGCCCTGCGAGATCGAGGACCGGCAGGAGCTGGAGGAGCTGTTGAGCGAGACCGCCGGCCGGCGGGTGTATATTGAAACGCCCAAAAGGGGAGAGCGTCTGCGGCTCATTGAGAGCGCGGCGCTGAACGCCAAAGAGGAGATACAGCGGCGCACCACCGCCGCCCAGCGGCGCTCCAAGACCCTGGAGTGGCTCCAGAAGGCCCTGGAGCTGGAGAATTTCCCCCAGCGGATTGAGGCCTTTGATGTGTCCAACCTGGGCGACACGGGCATTGTGGCCGCCATGACCGTCCATGTGGACGGCAAGCCCCTGAAACGGGATTACCGGAAATTCCGCATGAAGGACCTGGAGGGCCAGGATGACTATGCCAGCATGTATCAGGCGGTGTACCGGCGCTTTCGCCACTATGTGGAGGGGGACGGGAAGTTCTCCCCTCTGCCCGACCTGCTGCTGATCGACGGCGGCGACAGGCACGCGACGGTCGCCCTGCAGGCCATGGAGGCGCTGGGTGTCCATGTGCCGGTGTTCGGCATGGTGAAGGACGACCGGCACCGCACAAGGGCTTTAATTACCCCCGACGGGCGGGAAATCGGCATCAGCGGCAATCAGGCCGTGTTCGCCCTTGTGGGCGGCATACAGGAGGAGACCCACCGCTTTGCCATCGAGTATCAGCGCTCGCTGAGAAGTGAGGCCTACGGCTCCAGCCTGGACAAGATCCCCGGCGTGGGGGCAAAGCGCCGGGACGATCTGATAAAAGCCTTCAAATCCGTAAAAGCTATCCGTGCCGCCAGTCTGGAGCAGCTCCGGCTGGTGGTGCCGAAAAACACGGCTCAGGCCGTATATGACTATTTTAACCAGAAAGAGAGTGAAGACCCGTGCGCGTCATCACCGGAACGGCAAGAGGAAGAAAACTGAAAACCCCGGAGAATTACGACATCCGCCCCACCACGGACAACGTGAAGGAGTCGGTATTCAACATCATCCAGTTTGATATTGAGGGGAGAAGGGTGCTGGACCTGTTCGCGGGCACGGGCCAGCTGGGCATTGAGTGTCTCAGCCGGGGCGCGGAGAGCGCGGTGTTTGTGGATAAGGACCGGGCGGCCATTCAGATTGTGAAGGAAAATCTGAAGCTCTGCGGCCTGAAGGGCACCGTGGTGCAGGAGGACGCGCTGAGCTTTCTGCGGCATTGCGGCAAGTTCGATATCCTCTTTGTAGACCCGCCCTATGATTCAAATTTGTATGAACCGGTGCTGGAAACCGTCAAATTGGTTGACATATTGTCGGAAGGTGGTATAATATTGTGTGAAGCACGCCGTGACAGGGCGCTGCCGGAAATGACCCCGCCGTACAGGAAAAGGAAGGAATATGTGTACGGCAAGGTCAAGCTATGCTTGTATACCAAGGAGAGCCTCTGATGAGAACCGCCATCTGCCCGGGAAGCTTTGACCCGATCACTTTGGGCCACCTGAACATTATCCGCCGCGCCGCCCAGCTTTTTGACAAGGTTGTGGTGTGCATCATGGTCAATTCCACAAAGACCTCGCCCATGTTCTCCATCGAGGAGCGGGCGGACATGGTCAGGCGCACGGTGGGGAAATACCCCAATGTGACCGTGGACACCTCGGACGGGCTTTTGGCGGAGTACGCAAGGCAGTTTGAAGGCGCTGTGGTGGTCAAGGGACTGCGCGCCGCTTCCGACTTTGAGTATGAGTTCCAGATGGATCTGATCAATAAAAACATCAACCCCCAGCTTGAAACCATATTCCTTACGGCCAGCGGAAAGTATACCTTCCTCAGCTCCTCCGTTGTGCGTGAAATGGCGAAATACGGCGCCGATCTGTCCGGTCTGGTACCCGACGAGATCAAGTCCGATGTTGAAATAAAAGCGAAGCAATGGAGGCGGAACAATGGATAATAACGATATTATCGAGCTGCTGGACATCCTTTACGGCATGGTGACAGAAGCCTGGGGCGTACCTCTGGGAAACGACAAATGCATCATTGAGCGGGAAAAGGCCATCGAGATCATCAACGACATCAAGGCCAATCTGCCCTCCGCCCTTGCCGAGGCAAAGCGCCTTGTGGCGGCGCGGGACGAGTTTATCGGCAACGCCAAGCGGGAGGCCGAGGCTCTGCGCAAGAGCGCGGAGGAGAAGGCCCGCATGATGGTGGAGGAGCAGGAGGTCGTGCGCGTGGCCCGGGCCCGCAGCGCGGAGATGATCGCCTCTGCCGAGGCCAAGTCCAACGAGCTGCGCCGTGTGGCCAGCGATTATGTGGACGACATCATGCGCCAGGCGGAGGAGAGCATGAGCAGCGCCCTCAGCACCATTCAGGCCTCTCACAGCGCCTTCAAGACCGCCGGCGGCGCGGGAAAAGCCGAGCCGGGCGCGAAAAAGTAAATTCACATTTTGCTTATTCAGGAGAACAGATTTTTTCTGTTCTCCTTTTTTCATAGGCTCCCCATCAGGGGGAGCTGTCACAGCTTTGCTGTGACTGAGGGGGGACCCTCCGCAGTTTCTGCGTCCGTCAAGCCCCCTTTCCGCTTCGCTGCGCTCAGCACCTCCCCCCTCCAGGGGGAGGCTTTTTCCTCGCCCGTCCGCCCGATTTGTAGCCCCCGGAAGGCCCTGACGCTATATCTTGTGGTCTCAAAAATGGCAAAAAATGAAAGAAAAATGACAAAAAGTTTCTCTTGATTTTTATGTTAACTCCCCCTATAATGAAAACACACGGTGGTTAGAAGTGGTGGAAAATGGAGTGAAAAACCACAGAAACGGGGGCGCAGTCCATGACAGGTGAATACCAGCACTCGCTGGACAATAAGGGGAGACTTTTTATACCTGCCAAGCTCAGAGACGAGCTGGGCGAGGTATTTTTCATCACCCTCTCCATGGATCGCTGCCTTTGCGCCTACAGCGCGGAAAACTGGAAGATCTTTTCCGACAAGGTCAGCGCCATGCCCTTTGTGAAGCAGCGGAAAATGCGTCCGCTGTTTGCCCACGCGGCCCGCTGCGAGCTGGACAGCCAGGGCCGGGCCCTGATCCCCCAGAATCTGCGGGAATACGCGGGATTGACCAAGAGCGTCACCGTTGTGGGCTGCAACAACCACGCGGAGCTGTGGGACAGCGACGCCTGGAACGCCATCTTCGCGGCGGAGACCACGCCGGAGAATATTGCCGCCGTGATGGAGGAGCTGGAATTTTAATGGATGAACCGCGCCATGTTTCCGTACTCCTGAATGAGTGCATTGAAAACCTGAACATCAAGCCCGACGGGATCTATCTGGACGGTACTCTCGGCCTGGGCGGACATTCGTACCAGATAGCCTCCCGCCTTGAAGGCGGAAGGCTTATCTGCATTGACCGGGATGAGACCGCCATTGAGCGGGCGGGAAAGCGCCTGGCTCCCTTTGGGGACAAAGTGACCTTTGTCCACGGCAATTTCAGCGACGCGGCGGAGATCCTGGATTCTCTGGGGATCGACGCTGTGGACGGCATGCTTTTTGACCTCGGTGTGTCCTCACCCCAGCTGGATGAGACGCAGCGGGGCTTTTCCTATCTGCACGACGCGCCTTTGGACATGCGCATGGACGCCTCCGACAGCCTGACGGCCTATGAGGTGGTGAACAGCTGGGATGAAAACCGGCTCAACCGCATCCTCTGGGACTACGGCGAGGAGCGCTATGCCCGGCGCATCACCGCCGCCATCCTGTCCGCACGGGCGAAAAAGCCCATAGAGAGCACCCTGGAGCTGGTGGAGATCATCAAAAGCGCCATGCCCGCCGCCGCCCTGCGGGAAAAGCAGCACCCGGCAAAGCGCAGCTTTCAGGCCATCCGCATCGCCGTTAACGACGAGCTGGGGGCCATCCAGCGCATGATGGACACCGCCCCGGACAAGCTGAAAAAGGGCGGGCGGCTCTGCGTCATCAGCTTCCACTCCCTGGAGGACCGGATCATCAAAACCGGCATTGCCGCAAGGGAAAACGGCTGCACCTGCCCCAGAGAGGCGCCCATCTGCACCTGCGGCTTTGTACAGACCCTGAAAAGCGTCTCCCGCAAGCCCATCCTGCCCAGTGCGGAGGAGACGGAGCGCAATCCCCGCGCCAGAAGCGCCAAGCTCCGCGTGGCGGAGAGAGTGTGAGCATGGAAAAAAGAAGCTCAGAGCTGCTGTTTAACACCATAGCCGCCCTG
>JALFOM010000109.1 GCA_022782265.1 Clostridiales bacterium
TGATCGCGTTCTGGCTCTATTTTAACCCATAGCCGCGCAGAAATCAATATCTTTTATGAGCCAAGATCCTCCAAAAGCGTAAGAAGCTCCGTCCGGCTCACCACGGGGATGCCCTTTTCCAGCATGGCCTTGTCCGCCGTGCGAAGCCCGTCCACCTCGATCTGCGTCACGTCAGACAGCTCAGACGCCCTTTTCCCGGTGTACACCGCCACATAGCCCTCACGGTTTTTCAGGAAATATTCCGCCTGCTTTTCGTTGGCGGCGTAGGCGGAATAGATCTCCTCCGGCAGCTCCGTCTGCGCCGGTTCAAGACGCTTCAGCGCCTCCCCGCCTGTGTATACGGCGGCCGCTGCCAGACACAGCAGCAGCGCGATCCTTGTTCTCAGCCCCATTGCAAAGGCCCTCCCTTTTTGTTTTATCCGATGTAAATTATTCCACTTTTAAGTCAATACTATTCTCTCGGAAAGCCATGGAATATTTTGATGATCAAACCGGGCTTTGATCAGCGCCCGGACTTAATTTTTCTTAAGACCGATAAAAATTTACAAAATAGCTACCGCAGCTTGAAAGAATGTGTTATAATTTGTTTTCAGTATATACACTTATGCTTTTTTGATTCCCCCGCATTACTATCCCCAAAGGAGGTGTTATCGCTTCGATGAACGAAGAGGAAAGCAAGAGCAAGGCCCCAAAGAAGGCCGGACGCATTGCCAGGGCCGCCGTCAACGTGACGGTCGACACGATTTCCGGCACCATCGGCTCGGTTTTCAAGGTTCTCGGCACGATATTACTCATATTCCTTATTACAGGGCTGCTCTTTGCCTGCATCTTTGCCTACTATGTAAAGACCTGTCTGACGCCCAATACCAATATCTCTCTGGAGGACTACAAGCTCAGCGAGTCCAGCACCATCTATTATCAGGACTCCTCCGGCCAGTGGCAGGAGCTGGTCACCCTGGCCGGCAAGCAGAAGCGCATCTGGGTGGACTATGAGCAGATCCCCTGGTATATGGAAAAAGCGCTGGTAGCCATCGAGGATAAGCGTTTTTACGAGCACAAGGGCGTGGACTGGTACCGCACCGCCGGCGCTTTTGTGGAGATGTTTGCCAAGATGGAGACCAGCTACGGCGGCTCCACCATCACCCAGCAGCTCATCAAGAACCTGACCGGCAAGGACGATGTGACCATCCAGCGAAAGCTGACGGAAATCTTCGGCGCGCTGGAGCTGGAAAAGAAGTACGACAAAGAGGAGATCGTTGAGTGGTATCTCAACGCGGTCTACTTCGGCGAGGGCTGCTGGGGCGTTCAGACCGCGGCGGAAACCTATTTTGGCAAGGACGTGTCTGAGCTTACGCTGGCCGAGGCCGCCTGCATCGTAGGCATCACCAACAAGCCCACGCTCTATGATCCCTTCTATAATGAAGAGAAGAACAAGGAACGTCAGGAGACCATCCTGCGCGAGATGTACGACCAGGGATATATCGACTATCAGATGTATATCGATGCGGTGAACGAGGATATCTCCTCCGCCCTTGTCCACAGCCCCGGGGAGGAATACGCCCAGGAGATTTACACCTACTACGAGGAAATGGTCATTGACGATGTGATCACCGACCTGATGGAGCTGAAGGGCATCAGCTATGATGCGGCCTCCACCCTGCTCTATAACGGCGGTTACAGCATTTACAGCTGCCTTGACCCCAACATTCAGGCCATCGTGGACAACGTGTACCAGAACGTGGAGAACATTCCCTCCACCTGGCGCTCCAGCCAGCAGCTGCAAAGCTCCATCGTCATTATGGACCCCTACACCGGTCAGGTGAAGGCCATCTCCGGCGGCGTGGGAGAAAAGACCATCAACTTTGGTCTGAACCGGGCCACCAAGACCCAGCGTCCCCCCGGATCCTCCTTCAAGCCCATTGCCTCCTACGGCCCGGCCACGGAGTACGGGCTCATCACGCCCAACACCTTAGTGAACGACGCGGCCAATATCCACCTGTCCGGCACCAGCTGGTATCCCAGCAACGACGGCGGCGGGAATTTCGGCGTACTGACCATTCTGGAGGCCCTGCAGTATTCTCTGAACACCGTGGCGGCCCAGATCATCGACAAGCTGGGGCCCCAGACCGCCTATGACTTCCTGCAAAACCGTCTGGGCGTCACCAGTCTTGTGCCCGACGACTGCTCCTACGCTCCCATGGCCCTGGGGCAGCTGACCAACGGCATCACCGTCAGGGAAATGGCCCAGGCCTACGGCGCCTTTGTCAACGACGGCATCTTCACCTACGCCCGCAGCTACACCCAGGTTCTGGACTCCGACGGCAGCGTGCTCATTGACAACCAGCCGGAGACCATCGTGGCTTTCAGCCCCAACACTGCCTATGTGATGACCTATATGCTCCAGAACGCCACTGCCCGGGGCACCGGCACGGAGGCCTACCTGGGCACCATGCCCGTAGCGGGCAAGACCGGCACCTCTACCGACTATAAGGACCGCTGGTATGTAGGCTGCACACCCTACTATGTGGCCGCGGTGTGGACCGGCTATGACACCCCTGAGCGCATCTACTGCTCCGGCAACCCCGCTGCCCAGATCTTCAAGAAAATCATGCGGCCCATCCACGAGGGACTGGAGTACAAATCCTTCCCCTGGCCCTACATCGGAGGCGATACCGGCATCTTCGGTGTGGAAGAAGAAGAGGAAGAAGAGGATGAAACCATCATCGAGGGCGATGACGGCGACATCATCCAGGGCGATGACAACAATTCCGGCGGAGATAACAGCGGCGGCAACAACAGCAGCGGAGATAACAGCGGCACTGTACCCGAACCGCCTGACTCCGGCGACGACAACATTATCATTATTGGCTAAACGGCGCCAACATGGCGCAAAAGTGGTGAACCCAGCCGGGAAAAACGGTAATTTTTGCCCGGCTGTGGTTTATCTCAAACTTTTTCTTGACAATTCTAATTCATTGTGTTACATTTTAGTTACAAAACTGGAGGTGCTATCATTGGCAAAAACATTGGAGTATAAGGGTCATCCTCTCCAACGGAAGGACAACATCATCTATTACGGCAGCTTTGCCGACAAATACATCATCATGATGCAGGTTCTGGATACGAAGAAAGTCGGCGATCTTGACGTAGCCACAAAGGTATCCGTTCAGCTCCAGCTCACCGATCCGTCCATCAAATCCAGGGACAGAATCGTGAAAAAGAGCGAGAAGGACAGTCTTTATTCGGCGATAGATGTTGCTGTTGTGTGGCTTGAGCGCGCACTTTCCTCCAGATAAATTAGATAAAGGATCTGTTTCAAATGCGCAAGTTTGTTCTTAGAACGCTGGTCATTGCCGCTGTTCTGTGCATGATGTTCACAGTTACCGCATATGCGGAGAGCGCGGTCATCACCGGCAGCGACGTTAACTTCCGTTCCGGCCCGGGCACCGGTTACAATGTGATCGACTGTCTGGCCAAGGGCACGACTGTCACCGTCAATGACCGTTCCAACGCCAGCTGGTACGGGGTGAACTACAACGGACAGGACGGGTTCATCTCTTCCAGCTACCTCAGCGTAACCGAGGAGACCGATTCCGATATCATTATTATCGGCGACGGCGACACCGGATACATCAACGCCATGTATGTCCGGCTCCGCTCCGGTCCCTCCACCGATTCGTCCATTCTGGGCGAGTATAACACCGGTACTTCCCTGACCATTAAGGGCACCAGCGGTGAGTGGACCTCCGTCACCATCAGCGGCAAGGACGGCTATGTCTACAGCACTTATGTGTCCAAGGGCACCGTGGCCCCGGCTCCCACGCCGACCCCCGCTCCCGCGGAGGTTCCCGCGCCCACACCGGAGCCTGCCCCTACGCCCACGCCGGAACCCACGCCTACCCCCGCTCCCGTGACGGAGGAAAAGGGTTACATAAACGGTGACTATGTGCGCTTCCGCACCGGTCCCTCCACCAGCGATTCCATCATCGACACCTACAACAAGGGCAAGGAGCTGACCATCACCGGTACCTCCGGCGACTGGACGGCAGTGACCATTGACGGCAAAGCGGGCTATGTCTACAGCCAGTACGTCACCACCACGAACCCCAACGCGGGCGGCAGCACCGGCAGCGAAAACAGCGGTGCCGGCACCACAACCGAAAAGGATGGCTACATCAAGGGCAACAACGTCCGCTTCCGCTCTGCCGCGTCCATGTCCGCCTCCATTCTGGGCGAGTATAACTACGGCACCGCCCTGAAGATCACCGGTGTTTCCGGCGACTGGACCGCCGTCACCATCAACGGTCAGGCAGGCTATGTCTACAGCCAGTATGTGGCCGAGGGTACTATAGCCGTGACCGGCGGCGGCAATTCTTCCGACCTGGGCAACCAGATCGCCCAGTACGCCCTGCAGTATGTGGGCTACCCCTATGTCTGGGGCGGCACCACTCCCGCCGGCTTTGACTGCTCCGGTTTCGTGCAGTATGTGTACAAGCAGTTTGGCTACACGCTGAACCGCATCGCCTGTGACCAGGCGCTCAACGGCGTGGCTGTGGACATCAACGCCCTCCAGCCCGGCGACGTGCTCTGCTTCTACTCCGGCAGCAACTACATCGGACATGTGGGCATCTATATCGGCGACAATAAGTTCGTCCATGCCTCCACCTCCACCACCGGCGTTATCATCTCTGAGCTGTCCGGCTACTACTACAACCGCGGCTTTATCGCCCGGCGCATCGTATAGTCCGAATAAAAATGCTTTTCCCGCAGGGACTTTCCCTGCGGGAAATTTTGCTTTTTGGGCGGTTTTGCATTATAATAATGTCTACAGAACAAACCGCAAAGCGGTTTATTCACGCGGCGCATGCCGCTTAAAATTCCATAAAAACGGCGCTTCGGAATATTCCGGTCCGGGCCGATATTGAATTTGCACTGATTTTCAGGAGGAACACCATGAACACACAAACCATATGGGAGCTGATCGGCTATCTGGCCTCGCTGCTGGTGCTGATCTCTCTTTTGATGACCTCAGTGGTCAAGCTGCGCATCATCAACCTGATCGGGTCCTTTATCTTTGCCGTCTACGCCCTGGCGATCCGCTCCTACCCCACGGCCGTTATGAATTTCTGTCTGGTGGGTGTGAACATCTGGCAGCTCATCCGCATCAGAAGAACCAGCAAGCACTTTTTCCTGCTGCAGACCGGGCTGGACAGCCCCTTCCTCCGGCATTTTCTTGACTTTTACCGGCAGGACATCGCCGCCTATTTCCCCGGTTTCCGGCTGGAGAGCGCCGGAGCGGACACCGCCTTTTTCGTCTGCTGCGACACGGAGGCCGCCGGCCTGCTGACCGGGCGGGAGGGGGAAAAGGGCACGCTGGAGCTGTCCCTGGATTACAGCACCCCGGCCTTCCGGGACTGCTCCGTGGGCCGCTATCTCTATGAACAGCTGGCAAAGCAGGGATACCGGAAGCTGATTTTCCGGGACTGCTCCGAAAAGCACCGGGCCTATCTGAAAAAGATGGGCTTTACCCGGACAGAGGAGGGCTACGTCAAGTGGCTGGTGCAGACATAAGGACAAAGGATATTTCGGGCCGCCAGCACAGGGCGGCCCCTACAACGTCACCGGCAGTCTGGTACAAGACCGCTGGGGGGCTTGCCCCCGCCCGGGAAGGGCACCTCATCCGGCCCTCCGGGCCACCTTCCCCTCAAGGGGAAGGCTTTTGCCGCGCCCTTCATGCCTCCCCTAACAGGGGAGGTGTCCCCGCAGGGGGGCGAAGGGGTTTGCCTCCCCCTGGAGGGGGAGGTGGCATTTGCGAAGCAAATGACAGTAGGGGGGGTAAGTTGGGAGCAGAAGCTGCGGAGCCCCCCTCAGTCACGCTGCGTGTGACAGCTCCCCCTAATGGGGAGCCTTTTTCGGCCGCCCGCGTTACTGACAATGGTTTTGTAATCAAAGATAAAACAGACCTGCCGTCATCGACAGGTCTGTTTTTCAGCCGATCAGTTCGGGGCTGCCGTTGTTGGGAAAAAACTGCAGGGCGTCCTGCACGGTGACAAAGGCCCCGGAGCGGTTTCCACCGCCCTCCATCCGCACATCCATGGCGGTGCGGGCCGGGTATTGGAGAGTGCTTGCTTGGTGGGTGTAGTTGCACCAGGAGCTGATAATACAGCCGTCCTGCACTTCGTCCACAGTGTAGGAGACGTAGCCCCGATGGTTTTCTCCGCTGTCCGGCAGAGAGAAGGCGGCAAAGATATCGGTGGAGCTTTGCTCTCCCCAGAAGACGCTTCTGCTGGTGTAGCTCCGGCTGCCGAGAAACGCGTAGGGCGCGGTCAGGGTCTGCCCGGCCTGATCATAGAGTAGCCGCCCGGTCAGCTCCCCGCCGGAGGTCCAGCCCTCGTTGTTCTGCCAGGCGGGCCAGAGCTGCATACACTCCGTGCCGGTAAAGCCCGGGTCCACGACCCACTGAAAATGGTGGAACAGCCTCCAGCTCTCCGGCTCCCCGGGCAGCTCCACCGCCACGCCGGTGATGCGCAGCTCCTGCACATCGTAGACTGTTGTGGTATAGGAAACCGTACCCTCCTGGGCAGTGAGATAGTGCCCCCTGTTCACCGGGTGGTCCTGAACATCCCACAGCACCTGCAGAGCGCCGCCACAGGCGAGAATGTCCTCCTCTGTCAGATCATTCAGCACTTTTTCGGGAAAGCCCAGGCCGAGAAGCTCTTCCTTCACCCGGGAGACTTCCGCGCTGCTGTGTGCCTCCTCCGGCTGCCAGTCCATGGGATAAGCGCCGGAAAACAGGTGGGCGCAGCCCATCCCCAGGGCCAAGGCCGCCAGAATGAGCCAGGTCAGCGCCCGGTCAGACAGACGGACAGGGGCTGCGTTGATGGCAAAGCCCGCTTCATCCAGCCCCCGGGACAGCTTCAGAAGGCTCCGGATCATCAGAACGTAAGAGACGACCATAACAATGGGCAAAATCAGCCCGGTGTAGTGGACAGTGGCCATGACGAGAATGATGGCATACCACAGCATGAGCCACAGCGCACCCGGGGCACTGCCAGGCAGACCCACTTTCCGCCGCACGGCAATAAAGGCCCGCCACAGGCAGAAAAACAGCAGGAACAGCAGCCCCAGACTCCCGGCGGTCAGCAGCTTTGACAGGCCGGAGGCGTAAAAATCGCTCTGGTAAATGGATGCGTTGAGGATGATCTGGGCAAAGAGATAGAGCGAACGCACAAGGGTGATGCCGTAACAGGCCCGAAACCAGCGGTTTTCCCGGCGCAGGCTGCGAAAGCCCAGCAGGGAGAGAATGGACGCGATGGCGGGCAGGATGTAGTTCAGCCCGAGGAAATTCAAGGTGAAGGTGTTGAAGGCGATGCCGATCAGCGCCCGGTAGATGGCCTTGTGCCAGGGCGTCACCTCCTGGACGATATCCTCCGGCGGAACCTCGGGAAGGCCGCTTTGCAGCATGGCGTCAAATTCCTCGTCGTTTAAGAAATTCCGCTCAGAGTCACACATCGTTTTCACCTCCCAGCATAGCGCGAAGCCGCGTTTTGACGCGGTACAGTCTGCCCTCCACAGCCCGGGCGCTCATGCCCAGCTCGGAGGCGATCTGGGCCGTGGACTGCCGGTAATAATACTTCCGGTAAAACAGCAGCCGCTCTGTTCGGGACAGGCGGTTCAGGGCAGCAGTCAGCTCCGCCTGCCTCTCCTTTCTGAGCAGCGCCTCCTCCGGCAACGGCTCCGGGGAGGGCAGAGCGGGGTCCAGCTCCTCCGGGGCCTCCCGCTGCAGCTGCCGCGCCCGGTTCAGGGCGGCGTTCCTGGTCAGGGCGGTGAGCCAGGCGTTCCAGGAGCCCCGGGCCGGGTCAAATCGTTCAATGCTGTCCCAGACGCGCATGGCCGCCTCGGAGATGCACTCCTCCCGATCCTGCTCGGCGGGCAGAATGGGGGCGACAATATAGCGCATCATGGGTCCGTAGTGCCGGAACAGCGCAGACAGGCCCCGTTCATCCCGCGCCCGGATCAGCGCGATGATCTCCTGCTCATGCACAGACTTGCCTCCTCTCCCTGACCAACGTTTTGTCCTTCTATTATATAATACACGGGAAGCGGGGAAAACCCACGTTTTTTTGCGGAAATACGCCGGCGAACACATGAACATCGGCAATCCGGAACAGGACCGCAGAGACGAGGCTTGTTCCCGCCTGCCTGCTGCACAAAAAGCGCTGTCATCCTGCTTTCATCATCGGAAGGTGTTGCAACCCCTCCGGCCCTTCGTGCTGCCTCCCCATACACAGGGGAGGCCGTGAAAAACGAGCCTTTCACAGGCTCGTTTTTATTTCACAACAATATCCTCTTTCCGTACCTTCCCCCAGTCAAAGAGGGGAATCAGCTCCGTAGGGCTGACCGGCTCATCCCGGTCAATCAGGCCGGCAAAAAAGGCAAGACGTCCGATTACGCTTTGGGGCGATACGCCGGAGGCACGGACAGCCCCCAGATCCATGTCCCCGTCCCGTTTGGACAGGCGTTTGCCGTCCCCCGAAAGGAGCAGGGGCACATGGACATAGGCCGGATGGGAAAAGCCCAGCTCCTCCTGGAGCCAGAGCTGCCAGGGCGTGGAGGAGAGCAGATCCCGCCCCCGCACCACCTGGTTTACACCCATCAGGGCGTCGTCCACTACCACCGCCAGCTGATAGGCGTGTACCCCGTCAGAGCGGCGGAGGATGGGGTCTCCGCAGTCCCGGGCAAGCTCCACGGAATAAGGGCCCTGAAGTCCGTCAATAAAATGCATCTCCCTGTCCGGCACCCTGGCCCGGAGGGCAGGCGCCCGGTGTTTCGCCCGCTCCCTCTGCTGCCCGGGGCTGAGAGAGCGGCAGGCCCCGGAATAGATGGGCGTGCCGTCGGAGGCATGGGGCGCAGAGGCGGCGTGCAGATCCGCCCGGGTGCAGAAGCAGGGATAGATCAGGCCCTTCTCCCGCAGGACTTCCAAATACTGCTCATAAAGCGCCCGTCGATTGCTCTGATAATAGCTCTCCCCGCCTTCGCTGCCGCCCTCGTCCCAGTCCAGACCCAGCCAGCGCAGGTCATCCTCTATTCTGTCGGCGTACTCCCTGCGGCAGCGGGCCGGGTCCAGATCCTCATGGCGCAGGATGATCCTGCCTCCGGCGGAACGGGCCGAGAGCCAGGCCAGCAGACAGGAAAAGGCGTTGCCCAGATGCATCCGGCCGCTGGGGCTGGGGGCAAAGCGGCCTGTTATCTTGGTTGACATAATATTATTCTCCCTTATTTTCGGGTATCATTTCCCGTCGGTATTATACTGCCTTTTCCTTTTTCCGTAAACAGGACACGAAAAATTAACAGAGTCTTTATACCGCCGTCCTTTCCTTGGGGCGTTTTTTCTGCTAAAATAAACACAAAAACGTTTCAAAGGAGGAGGACCTTGTACCCAAAACACATCCTCATGGAAAAGCTGCGGGAAGCCGCGGCCTCCGTGCTGCCCATCACCGGGATCGTGGCGGCAATGTGCTTTGTGCTGGTACCCATGGACACGGGGCTGATGCTGTCCTTTCTGATCGGCTCGGCCATGCTCATTTTGGGCATGGGCCTGTTCACCCTTGGGGCCAACATGTCCATGAGCCGCATCGGCAACCACATCGGCGCAAAGATGACAAAATCCCGGAAGCTCTGGCTCATTCTGATTCTGAGCTTCATTTTGGGCGCGGCCATCACCATGGCAGAGCCTGACCTGCAGGTCCTGGCCACCTATGTGCCGGATATTGACAGCACCGCACTGATCCTGACGGTCTCTGTGGGCGTGGGGCTGTTTTTGATGCTGTGCATGGTCCGCATCCTGTTTTCCATCTCCCTGCGGCTGCTGCTGATTATTTTTTACACTTTGATCTTTATCGGTGCTTTCCTTTCTGACCCGGCCATTTTGTCCGTGGCCTTCGACTCCGGCGGCGTCACCACCGGGCCCATGACCGTGCCTTTCATCATGGCGCTGGGCGTGGGCGTGGCCTCCATCCGCAGCGACGAGAACGCCAAGGCCGACAGCTTCGGTCTGGTGGCTCTCTGCTCCATAGGTCCGGTGCTGGCGGTAATGCTGCTGGGCGCTGTCTATCAGCCCGACAGTGCGGAAGCCACCCTCACGGTGGTGGGAAAGATCGAGAGCACGGTGGAGCTGGGCGCGGACTATCTCCACGCTTTCCCGGAAGTTCTGAAGGAAGTGGCCGTTGCACTGCTGCCCATTTTCGTCTTTTTCCTGCTGTTCCAGCTTTTCTCCCTGAAGCTACGGAAGCTGCCCTTTCTGCGCATCCTCATCGGCATCGCCTACACCTATGTGGGCCTGGTGCTGTTTCTCACCGGGGTCAACGTGGGCTTCTCGCCGCTGGGCTATGTGCTGGGCGGCGCGCTGACCCAGGGGAAGCTCCTCTGGCTTCTTGTGCCGCTGACCATGCTGATGGGCTGGTTTATCATCAACGCCGAGCCTGCCGTACATATCCTGAACAAGCAGGTGGAGGAGCTGAGCGCCGGGGCCATCTCCGCCCGGGCTATGGGCCTCAGTCTGTCCATCGCGGTGTCCCTGGCGGGCGGCCTTGCCATGGTGCGGGTGCTCACCGGCATATCCGTCCTTGTTTTTCTGGTACCGGGCTATCTGATTGCCCTGACCCTCAGCTTCTTCGTCCCGCGCACCTTTACCGCCATCGCCTTTGACTCCGGCGGCGTGGCTTCCGGCCCTCTGACCGCCACCTTCATGCTGCCCTTTGCCATGGGCGCATGCGACGCTATCGGCGGCAATGTGATGACCGACGCCTTCGGTCTGGTGGCGCTGGTGGCCATGATGCCCCTGATCACCGTCCAGGTCATGGGCGCTGTATACGTCCTGAAATCCCGCCGTACCGGCGGGGAGCCGGCGCTGCCGGATTTTGGGGACAACGAGATCATCGAGCTTTGGGAGGCCTGCTGAATGGAGCTGTACTATGTCATTGCCATCACCGACCGGGACAGGGGTGAGAGCATGTCCGCTCTCTATCGCGGGGCGGGCCTGCATATGATCCTTACCACGCTGGGCCGGGGCACCGCCACCAGCGAGCATCTGTCCGTATACGGCCTTGACGCCACCGAGAAAGTGGTGATCAGCGGCGTTGCCAGCGGCGAGGAGGCCGCCCAGCTTCTCAAGGCGGCCAAGCGCAAGCTGTTTATCGACATTCCCGGCAACGGCCTTATGCTCACCGTGCCGCTGAAAAGCGTGACCGGGGGCAAGACCCTTGCCTATCTCACCGACAGTCAAAAGACAGGAGGAAAGCCGAGCATGGAATTTAAGCACGAGCTGATTGTTGTCATACTGAACGAGGGCTATTCCGATTTTGTAATGGACGCGGCCCGCGCCGCCGGAGCCGGAGGCGGCACCGTTCTCCACGCCAAGGGCACGGGCAGTGCCCGGGCGGAAAAATTCTTCGGCGTCAGCCTTGCGGAGGAAAAGGACCTGATCTATATTGTGGCCCACAGCGACGAGAAGGCCGCCATTATGGGCGCCATCAGCGAGAAGGCAGGCCCCGGCACCAGGGCGGGAGCCATCTGCTTCTCCCTGCCCATCTCCTCCGTGGCAGGTCTCCGCGCCCGGGACGAGGGCTGAATATATATAGAATTTTGAGAGGCCCCAAAGGGGTCTCTTGAGACTGTCAAAAAACTATGCTTCACTCGTCGACAACAGAGTCGCGGGGGAGCGCGAGGGGGCAAGGCCCACCTCGCAGTCCAATAACCCGCCGCAAAAAAGCTTGATTTTTCAAGCTTTTTGGGCGAAGCAGCGTTTTGAAGA